>CBFGXV010000514.1:0-3142 GCA_965652755.1 uncultured Chryseosolibacter sp.
ACATGTTTTTCAGAGCCACCTCAGCACTAAAGGCCAGTTTAAATTTCTTATCATAGGAATCCAGGATCTTCAAAAGGTCCGGCACCAGATCGGTGGATGCAACTGAGGAGATGGTCCTCGCGAAAGGCGACTTCCTGTTAGGCCAATTGGACGGGTCTGTAAAGTAATTTCTGATCCGCTCACCCGGAGTCTTATACTTCGACAAATTCTTCTCAAAAGCAAACTGGCTGATGAAAGTAAATAATCCCGAATTTTTACCGTAACTGAAATCGGAAGCCTCCCATTTGTTTGCCTTAACGATGTCCAGAATATTGCGCGCAGGCCTGCACACTTCGTCGATGAAATCATTTTTCACAGCCAACAAGCTTGCGCGAAGATCCCTGAAGAAATCTTTTTTCGATGTTGTTGCATTAACAACATCTTCGATTTCCTTAAATTCTTCCCGGAATATCTCTCTGGCAAAATCAATGAGACTGTAGCGCACATCCCACGCCCGCTCATTTTCCAGGTTCTCCTTCGCGAAGTCGACAACCCAGTCAGTCAGTTCCCTATTGCTGCCCAACTCGTCGATAAGATTGTCTATCACTTCTTCCAGCACGCTGTCCTGATCCACTTCAAGTCTGTAATCACCAACCAGACCGGCTTCGCGGGTGAACGATCGGATGACCTTTTGGAAAAATGCATCGATCGTACTGATAGCAAAGCTGTCGTAATTATGAAGCAGGGTGGATTGGGCCTCCTGACTGTGTTGCCTGAAAGTCAGGCTGTCCATGGAAAGTTCCTGCTGGAGTTCCGATGCGATGGAGTGCTCCTTACCCTGTGCAAAATCGTTGAGGTATTCCAGGATGCGGTCTTTCATCTCCTGCGACGCCTTATTCGTGAATGTTACCGCGAGTATATGCTTGAAATAATCCGCCCGGAATTGCAGCGCCAGTTTCAGATACGCTTTGGCCAGCGTGCGCGTCTTGCCACTTCCAGCTGAGCTTCGGTATACGGAAAAGATCTTTGTCAAGGCAGTCAATTGAACAACAAGTTTAAGAAGTATCCATGACAAGTAATGTCATCGGGCCGTGCACAAAAACTTCACGGTACTAGATCGTTCAGCCGAAATTCAACTTCCGAAGGTGCCGGGGGCGAATTTTCCACACCGGCGGAAGTGCACCCGGAAACATAGCCGCTTGGCCCGCAGTATTATAGCCGGTTATTAATTAACTTTGTTATCGTTATAAACCTCCCGTATGAAGATCTTCAGATTGTATGCTCTGGCGGCAATTCTAGCCCTGCTCAGCCTCAACGAAGGCTACTCCCAAAACAAGAAGCTCGATAAGGCTTTAAAGAAGGCCGACGGATATTATAAAGCCGGCAGTTTCAGCAAGGCCCTGAAAGCGCTCACAAAATTCAAAGCGGGAGCTCTGAAGATATCCAGCCAGAATAATTACCTGTTGGATTACTATATCCGCGAAGCGAGAATCAATCTGGCAATAGGCGTCGTCGACGGCTTCGAAAACAGTCTGAGCAACGCGTTAAACACAAGCAAAGCGGTATACGGAGAGACAAGCACCAGCTATGCTAACACGTTGCTTGACGTAAGCCAGATCCACAACGAATACGGGAACTTCCGCCTCGCAAGGCAATACGCGCAAGAAGCGGAGGCACTACTGAAGAAGACGGACCAAATCAACGAAGCCTTTATCGGAAGGATCTCATTGATCACGGCCGAGGCCATGATCGGTCAGGGATTTTCTAACGACGCCATCGAAATGCTGTCGGGCGTTGAAAAATATTTTGCGTCCCGCGCGGTAGATAAAGAAACGAAGGTGGAAAACGGCCAGATCAAGACCACAAGACTCGATGAGCAGGAGATCTTCGCCCGCCATAATGATTATGCGGAGTTCAAGTTGCTGATGATGGCGGCGTATGCGAAAAAAGGCAGGATCGCAATTATCGGCGCAAACGAAGAAAATCCCGACATGGATTATTACTTTAATGAACTGGATGGATGGCTCAAAAACAAACGCAGGTTCCTGGGTGAGCTGAGCCTGGCGAGCGTGAAACATCAATACCTGTCGTCAAAAGCCCTTGAAGAGAACGGTACAAAAAAGGATTTTGAATACGATAAGATCCTCAATGACCTGAAGAGGGTTACTGCTCCAACCAACGCGCTTGCCCACGAAATATATTTAAGCTACATCGAATATCTTCTGGAGAAAGGCAATCGCCCCCGTTATCTCAACGCCAAGCTGGAATATGAAAGAATGATCGAGAAATATTATCCGAAGACAAGTCTGCACCGCATCAACCTGAGTGCTGTTGAGTTTAATTCAAAACTGTCCCGCGACAAAACACGCAATCTCGAAAATGACGCTGTCGCTGTTCTCGGCTCGAAGACGCTACCGAAGTATTACAGGACGCGTTCGCGGGTTCTCGAATTCCTTTACGACGCGGCAATAGCCGAGCAGCGATATGAAAACGCGGAAGCCTATCTCAACCAATTGTCCGAGATCAAAAAGGAACTTTGCGGCGAAAATTCTCCCGAGTACCATCTGTCACGGATCGCACTGGCAAACTTCTATCTCGACTATACCAACAAGCTGGATGAAGCCGCCAACATCTATCAGGAGAGTTTTCAGAATTTTGTGGCGGGTGAGATCGGGGAACAACACAAGGATCTCATTAATATCCTGAACCATGTTGCTCAGCTGTATGAGATGACCGATCAGTACACCCTGGCCTCAAAGACGCTGGACAAAGCAAAGGATGCCGTGAATCTTAAATTCGATCCGGAAGACATCCTCTATGGCATTAGCCTGAACAACATCGCAAAACTTCAACTCAAACTCGGCGAATATGATCAGGCGGGCGCGAACATTGAAAAAGCTCTCGAAGTAATTGATCTGAAGAAAAACAACATCTACATCGAACAGGTGCCTGCATACGTGAACGCCCTGCAAACGCAGGCGCGCCTGTACGGCATCAAGGGTCTCTTCGATGAAGCCGAGGAAAACCTTTCGCGAACGCGAAGCATTATCAACAGATCCGATGTTCCGATTGGCGACGAGCTGTCCACGGCAAAAGAGCTGTCCACTCTCTTCATTCAGCTTGGCAAGTACGCTGAAACAGACAAATTGTTGAATGGCCTAGT
>CBFGXV010000515.1:0-3138 GCA_965652755.1 uncultured Chryseosolibacter sp.
CATCACGTCAATGGATATGGAGCAGGACGGCGATATGATCGACAGCAAGCTTCGGCCCCACCTGATGAGCGGCGACTTTTTCGATGCTGAATCTTTTGGTACCTCGAAGTTTGAGATAACGGCCGTGAAACCATACGAGCGGAAAGAAGGAGAAAAATCGCTTGTGGAAGGCGCTAACTTTGACATAAGCGGAAATCTTCAGATCAAGGATATCACAAAGAATATAACGTTCCCTGCACGTGTAGATCTTGATGGAAACCGGCTGACAGCAAAAGCCAATTTTGACATAGATCGCAGGCAGTGGGAGATGAATTACGGCAATGACAAAACCCTCGGCGATAAATTCATCTCTGAGACGGTGAACATCGAACTACATCTTGAGGCCCAGAGACAAGATCAGAATCTCTGACCACGCTGCATTAGCCCGATGGATGGATTAAGATTCTTGCGATTGATGGAATGAGGAGGTTAATTGCAGCGGGACATCAGCCCGTGGATATGAATCGAAGTAGGCTTCAGCCCCAAAGATCACAGTTGATGGATCTTGTCGGAATTATTTGTTAGTATCAGGTCACGATCCTTTCACAAGCACATCGCAAAAATAGTTTTGCGCATCTGAGAATATGCGTTCGATTTTCAGACCGGTTAATGCCATGAGCTTTTCAATCATGCCCGGATCGTACTTCTGCGACACTTCTGTCTGAATGGGTTCCCATGCCGTGAAGTGAACAAATTTTTCAAGAGCTTCAATGTAGACTGCCTGGTTGATCATGCTCATCAGAAAACTTTTGGCAGTACCTGTCTCCGGATCATAATACGGATAGTGAGTAAAATGATCTGTATTGAAATCTGCCCCGAGCTCCCGATTGAGGCGGCGCAAGATATTAAGATTGAATTCCGAGGTCAGACCACGCGCATCATCATAGGCGTCGCGGATTATCCTTGGATCTTTTTTCTGATCAAAGCCAATGAGCAGCTGATCTTTTTTCTGCAGGGGTAATGCTAGCTTTCTCAGGAACCGGGCGGCCTCGGCAACAGTGAAGTTTCCGATGTTAGCGCCCAGAAAAAGGATTACTTTTTTTTCGCTGCTGCCGCGCAGTTCTGAAAGCGCCTCATCATAAGTCTTGTGCAGCGGAATGATCTTCAGGTCCGGCAGGCTCGCAGTGAGTCGTTGGCGCAAGAGGTCAAGCGCATTTTCCGATATATCGACGGGATAATAAGTAAAGTCGGCTTTATGGTGAAGAAAGTGTTTTAACAGGATCTCTGTTTTAAGGCCGTCCCCGGCGCCAAATTCAATGAGCTTAAATGGGCCGGACGCATCGGTAAATAAACCATACAGTTCATCTTTGTACTCCTTTATTATATCGTACTCGCAACGCGTGGGGTAATATTCCGGCATCAGCATGATCTGCTGGAACAGACGATCCCCTTCCTCATCATAAAAGAGCCAGCTGGGCAAATGTTTGGGAGAGGCGGCGAGGCCTGTTGCCACAGCCTCCGCAACGCTTTGGTTATATGTTAATTTGACTTTGTCCACGCTACCCTTCACACAATCTTATGCCAGTGAATTGCCACCGCTGGTGTGGGTAGAAAAAATTCCGGTAACTGATCCGGGAATGGTTGGCAGGCGTTACAATTGAACCGCCCCGCAACACCATGGTATTGATCATAAACTTACCATTGTATTCTCCTATGACTCCCTCGGGTTTGTGAT
Source organism: uncultured Chryseosolibacter sp. (assembly GCA_965652755.1). GTDB lineage: Bacteria > Bacteroidota > Bacteroidia > Cytophagales > Cyclobacteriaceae > Chryseosolibacter. The sequence continues at coordinate 1,715 of CBFGXV010000515.1, forward strand.
ACCCGGGATATGGCAGGAAGGCGCTGTTCGTGTATTCCCAGCGAAGCCCCCAGTTAAACTCAGGGGCGGAGGCCTCCCATTCAAACTCGGTTGGCAGGCGCATGCCTCGCCACTCGGCAAATGCGGCTGCTTCATAATAACTGATATGGGTAACTGGTTCTTCCTCTTTCACTTTTTCAAGTCCCGACAGCGCATACCGGTACCATGAGCCCTGGGCCTGCATCCAATAGAGTGGTTTTGTAATATCGTTTTCTTTTCTCCAGTACCACCCGTCACTTAGCCAATGTTCATGGTTTTCATATCCACCAGATTGAATAAACTCCAGGTACTCGCGATTTGTTACCAGGCTCTTTCGGATACTGAACTCATCAAGGTACACCGTGTGCGAGGGCTTCTCATGATCGTAACAGAATGAGGAGCCGGCATGGCCGATATGATATTTTCCTCCGCGAATACTGATAAAACTGTGATCGGATTCGATTGCCGGCGTTTCATTGAAGTCCACATGATAGATTGGGTAAAGCGGATTGTGACCGAGGATATATTTAATGTCGGTATAAAGAAGTTCCTGGTGTTGCTGCTCATGGTTAATGCCAATTTCGATTAAGTCGGCGGCCGCAGGTGGGAGATCGCTGAGCAGCCGTATCATATTCTGGTCGACATGCGCGCGATACTCATGGACTTCGTCCACCGTAGGCCGCGACAGGTTGCCCCGGTCAGGTCTGGCTACCCTGTCACCGATGCCTTCATAATAACTGTTGAACAAATAGGAATAACGGGGATGGAACCGCTTGTAATCGGGTAAGTGTTTCACAAGGACAACCTCTTCGAAGAACCATGTGGTATGTGCGAGGTGCCATTTGGGAGGACTGACATCATCAGACGGTTGCACGACATAATCCTCGATCACGAGCGGCTCACAAATAAACTCGCTGTATTTGCGCACCGCAAAGTAACGTTCCATCAGAGAGAGCCCGCTTTTTTCGGAGGCGCCGAATGACTGCCTGAATGCTTCCAATCTTCCCATAATAATTTCCTGGCGGAGGTAGTCCGGGAAAAATCATACCAGCCACAAATGAATCAGGGCCGCTGCAAATGAGGACAAGCTTCTACAGACGAACGCCTAAGACTTGATATAATCGTTGATACCGTCGCGAATGCTTTCAAATGTTTTTATGAGCGTTGCTTCATCTTCTTCCAACAATGTAACCCGGAAGCCCTCCAGTTCGGAACAAAATGAGGAGATCGGCACAACGCATACCCCTTTAGAAGCGAGCAGGTAATAAACGAAACGCTTGTCCAGCGGAATTTTTTCTTTTGTCCAACGCTCTACCAATTCACGGATGGCCGGATTGGAAACATTTATCTTCTGATGAGGCTTCAACACCCCCTGGCGAAAAATGATCGTGTTGTAAAAGGCACCA
>CBFGXV010000516.1:0-3135 GCA_965652755.1 uncultured Chryseosolibacter sp.
TCCATGGGAGGATTCATGACATTCTGGATCGGCGGAAAATATCCCCATTTGCTGTCGGCAGCAGGAAATTTTTGCGGCTCCCCGGAATTCGAAGTAGGCCCCAAAGATTTTCCGATCGAATATCGTCACCTCGATATGTATAAAAACTATGAAGGAATGAAGGTTCGCCTTCATTACGGTGACAAGGATTTTATCAGGGGATATCATGCGGATCTCAACCGCGTCTGGCCCCAGGTAATGGACAATTACGACTACAAAGTTTTTGATGCGGCGCATTCAACTTGTGGCATGGGCGAAATGCTTGGCTTCATCCTGAATACATTTAAAAATCCGCCAGCGGTCCCGTCGCGTTGGCATCATACAGACGTATATCCCGTCTTTTCAGTCTGGGATTACAATTTTATGACAGACCGGACCCAGCCGGGATTCACTGTCATTGAAAATGTGGAGCGCCGGGGCTTCCGCTCAGCCGTCCGCAGCTTCCTCCCGGACGGAGAGTTGATGCCTTCGGTAGCGATGACGGTGACAACGCCCGCCATCTATGGAAAAAATGAAGAGTATGTAATCAATGATCTGGACACGAGGACTTCGAGAATAACGCAACGAATCATTCGCAGCGACAACGACGGCAGACTCATCATCGCACTCGATGGAAGCAGTCATGAAATCGGGATCAATAGCAAGACCGACGAGGCCAACCTTGCAATCACATCCGTTGACCTTCAGGCACGAGGGTGGGCGACTGCCGGCGAGGTAACGCCGGTCGCGTTAACGATATTAAACAAGGGATTGTCCGCGTCCGGAAAAATCCAAGCTACACTCTCGGCAACACGCCCATCGGCGCGAGTTGTGAAAGGCGATGTTACGATCGGCAGCATACCTGTCAACAAGACTGAAGGCATTTCCGTGAGCTTTGTCGTGAATGTTGACACCGTTGAGGTCGAGCGGTTCAGATTAAGCCTGCGCGACGACAAGCAAAACGAGTGGGTACAATTCTTCGAGATCCGCTTCCAAAGAAAGCTGAATGCTCTTAAAGATTTTGTCATCGCTGATGGAAAGACCTTCGCCGTTGCGGACGCAGGTAACAGCATGGATACGCTTGAACTCGGCCGCGGAAATGGCGACGGTGTAGCCAACCCGGGCGAGTCAATCGTTATTCTTGTGAGAGATCAGGGTAAACTATGGAGGACAGATCTGACAGGAAAAGATCCGCACATCAACGCCCGCGGCATCAACATCCGGAAGTCCGACAGCTGGTCTTCTTTTGATCACGTCGGGGCCTCAGCAAAATATGATGTTCCGCTGATCTCCTCGGACTGTCCTCAGAATCACCGCGTACAATTTGCCGTCGAGTATTGGCTACCGGAATATCCACTCCACATCATCAGGCGGGGACAGGTAGCCATCACGGTAAAAGGCAAGGATACAACGGCTCCCGCTATTGGACGGGTGCTGGTAACGGGCGACAATGTTCTGTCGGCAAAACTTTATGATGGTTCTATGATAAAGAATGCTACCGCTACTTTTACAGAGATTAAAGACGGAAAGAAAACATTTCAGACCAGTCTGACAGATGATGGCCGCAACGGTGACAGAGCGCCGGCGGATCACGTGTTCAGCCAGACCATTCCCAGCCAGGTGTTTGGGATTTTCAAGGTTGAAATCGAAGTTGAGGATGCCTTTGGCAACAAGGCGAGATTTGAGCCAGAGGAGGAATATGTAGTGCATTGATACGCCGCCAAAATATTACGCGCGTCCGGGTCGATGCAGTGTTGGGCGCTTTAATAGCAGTTAATAAGAAACCATGAAAGCAAAAACATATACCACAATACTTTTTTTATCCGCGCTCTGCATCGTCGGGGCGGGACCGCTTCATGCAGAAGCACCAGAGGACTCTACGAAACACCCCCTGATCTACATCAACACAAATTTTGAAAACGCATCTCAACTCGACTGGGAAATAGATAGCGATGGCGTTGTGCAGGTGACACTGAACTACGACCATGAACGTTCGTCGCCAAACCGGGCGAATGGACACTGGCATTTCCAGGTCATCGCCGAACAGGGGTCCGAGCTCACTATCGTTCTGAAAGATTTCCAGAACATATGGAATGGTATGCGTGGTATTCCGATCTCAGAGAACACGAATACCCTTGTATCAGAAGACGGGAAAACCTGGCGTGTCGTCAAAGCAGATCTTTTCAAAGAAACACAGCTTAAGTTCACGCTGAAGATGGAAACCAACACGCTTTACGTCGCCAGCGTTGAACCTTATCGCCTTAGCGATCTCGATAAATTGCTTGCCGAGATCGGAAGGAACCGGTTAGTGGAAATTACCGGCATCGGGCAGACGGCTGAAGGACGTCCCCTTGAAATTGTCCGCGTGGGGAATCCGAATGCCCCCTACCGTGTCTTCCTTCGCGCGCGCGCACATTCCTGGGAACCTGGTGGGAACTGGGTAGTGCAGGGCTTGATCCGAAGCCTGCTCGACAGCGACGCAGCCAAATACCGCGAGCGATACTGCGTCTACATCATGCCTATGGCCAATAAGGATGGCGTTGCACGGGGGCGAACGCGTTTTAATACACTCGGAAAAGATCTCAACCGCGAATGGAACTTACCTGCGGACAAAGAGCTTACCCCCGAAAAACACGCCTTCGAGAGCTGGCTGGTAAGGATCATCGCCCAGGGAAAAAAACCGCACCTGGCAATCGACCTCCACAATGATCGCAATGGCAATCTCCATGTGAATTTACCCACGCCTGACAACGCTAAGTATACTGCGAATCTCAAACGCTTTGAAGACCTGCTGTTCCAACACACCTGGTTTCGCGAAGGTTATTCGCACGTAAAAAATCCCGGATCGTTCGGGGAAGGGATGTACACGCGTTTTGAAATTGATGCGTGCGTGTATGAACTCAATTACGAGTGGGCCAAGGGGTTGAACAAGGAACCTCTCGGAAAGGATTGGGAACTGCTTGGCAAACAGTTGAGGGATGTATTCTATGAGTACTTTGAAAGATGATTGACGATTGGGATTTTAGATTCAAGATTCAAAGTTTAAAGTTCCGGGTTCAAAGTTTTCGAGTTTCGAGTTCCGAGTTTCGAGTTCCGAGTTCCGAGTTTCGAGTTTCG
>CBFGXV010000517.1:0-3132 GCA_965652755.1 uncultured Chryseosolibacter sp.
TTTCTGCGAGGTGACAACGTGATCAAAATAATGTGTGATATTTCCCAACGAAAGCTTCACGTGCTCAATTTCCTCGAACGCGTTGGTCACAACTGTGAGGGAATAATGCTCCGACAAATAATCGAGCACCTCCTTCGCATAGGGAACTAGTTTGGATTTTTTTGGACAGCCATGCAGGTATTCGTGCGAGAGCACTGCATTCAGATGCTCATCCGCTACATTGAAATGCGCCAGAACTTTTTTAAACCGCTGTGTCCGGATAACGTCGTTGTCGATCAAGCCGTTGTCGTAGAGCTGCCAGAGTTCAACATTGATCTGAGAGAACTGTCGGTGGAAATCTTCAAAGAGAATTCCGCGTTCGTCCAGCTGATGCGTAAGATGCAGATCCTGGAGCATTTCTTTTGCATTGCATTCGTAATCCCATAAAGTGTGATCGAGGTCAAAGAAAATGCATTTATACGTACGTCCATTCTTGCGGACAGCCGCCGCGGTAGATCCGTTGATACTCATGAAAATGGGTTAAGTCATTATACCAGGCTTGTGCCACGCTCCCATCCGGACCTTATTAACGGCCAGCTCGCGATTGGAGAACAGCGTCTGATACAATTGTTGATCTTTCTGCAATAGTTGATCTTTTCTTAGAAACTGAAAAATCTGTTTTAAAATTTCATAAACCTCATCCTTTATGGGATTATGAATGCAACGCAAAGGAAATGCTCCTGGACCTGCATCTGACGCATCAGTTGGCCGGGCGAGGAATTGTCTTCGAAGAATTTCACCGGCAGTTCTCCCTTGTAAATGTCGAGCTCTGGCAGCTATACGACAATGGTTTGATCGATAATGAGGTTATCCGGACGCAGCGGTTTAAAAAAGTACTTGCGCATTTCGGGGTAGCAGATGAGCAATTGAATGCCGCGCTCTCGCATGAGTACCTGCATGGTTGCCCTAAGAAGTCAAAACTTGTTCCATATGCGAAGCAAGTGCTCGATTATCTGTCGGAACATTATTCGCTGACTGTCGTGACCAACGGGTTCGAGGAAATTCAACACGTGAAGTTGTCGTCCGGGAATATCACGCATTATTTTGATCACGTTGTCACCTCGCAGAAAGCGGGACATAAAAAACCTTCGAGAGAGATATTCGAATATGCGCTCTCGGTGAACAACCTGCGGTGCGATGAGGTCATTATGATCGGTGATAATCTGATCACCGATATCGGTGGCGCGCGGAATGCGTCCATCAAGACAATATTTTATAATCCCGCTGCCGTGGTACATTCGCAGGAAGTGAGCCATGAGATCCGATGTCTTTCGGAATTGCAGCAGATCTTGTAATTGAAATTTTAAAACAATAACACTCATACCACATGCCGAAAGGATTTTATCAGGTCCCCGTCCCAAAAAATGAACCCGTATTGAATTACAGTCCGGGAAGTAAGGAAAGAAAGCTGTTAAAGAAAGCATTGGAGGAAGCGCGGTCAAAGGTTCTCGACATTCCAATGTACATCGGCGGGGAGGAAGTGCGGTCTGGAAACAAAAAGCAGGTAAATCCTCCGCACGATCACAAGCACGTTCTTGCCTATTATCACGAGGGTGATCGCACGCATGTGGAACAGGCCATCCAGGCGGCGCTCAACGCTCGCGAATTGTGGGCGAATATGGCATGGGAACACAGGGCAAGTATTTTTTTGAAAGCTGCGGAGTTACTGGCAGGACCGTACCGATATGAGATTAACGCAGCGACGATGCTCGGGCAGTCAAAGAGCGCGTATCAGGCGGAGATTGACTCGGCTTGCGAGCTCATTGATTTTCTGCGATTCAACGTGTACTTCATGACGCAGATCTACAAAGATCAGCCTGAGTCATCGCCCGGCGTGTGGAACAGAATTGAATACAGGCCCCTTGAAGGATTTACTTTCGCGTTGACGCCTTTTAACTTTACAGCGATCGCTGGCAATCTTCCCAGCAGCATGGCGCTGATGGGAAACACCGTCGTGTGGAAACCCGCCAACTCGCAGGTTTACGCGGCACAGGTTATCATGAAAGTGTTCCGCAAAGCCGGGCTGCCGGATGGAGTCATTAACCTCGTTTATGCGGATGGCCCAACCGTTGGTGATGTGATCTTTAATCACCGCGATTTCGCCGGTCTCCACTTTACGGGCAGCACAGGAGTTTTTCAGCACATGTGGAAGACTATCGGCCAGAACATCCACAAATACAAATCGTATCCACGGATCGTGGGGGAAACGGGAGGCAAGGATTTTATCATGGTCCATAAAAGCGCGGACGCGAGGGAAGTGGCCACGGCGATTGTGAGGGGCGCCTTCGAATTTCAAGGGCAAAAATGCTCGGCTGCGTCGCGTTGTTATATTCCGGACAACCTTTGGGATGAGGTGAAGAAAATGTTATTGGAAGATCTCAAGACCATCAAGATGGGACCCACTGAAGACTTCGGCAACTTCTTCAATGCGGTGATCGATGAGAAGGCTTTTGATTCAATCTCGGGTTATATCGACAAGGCTCGTGAGAACAAAATGAACGAGATTATTGCAGGGGGTAAGTATGATAAATCCAAGGGATATTTCATTGAGCCTACGGTGATTGTGACAAAAGATCCGTCTTCGGTTACGATGTGCGAAGAAGTGTTCGGTCCGGTGCTTACCGTTTATGTTTATCACGCCGAGAACTTTGAGCAAACCCTGGAGCTTGTGGACAGCACTTCGCCTTACGCGCTTACGGGTTCGATCTTCTCCGGCGATCGGTTCGCCATTGAAATGGCGACGAAAAAGCTGACCAACGCCGCTGGAAATTTTTACATCAACGATAAGCCCACGGGCGCAGTTGTAGGCCAGCAACCTTTCGGTGGAGCCAGAGGATCCGGTACAAACGACAAAGCTGGTGCAAAAGTGAACCTTTTGCGATGGGTGAGCATGCGCACGATCAAGGAAACATTTGTTCCGGCGACGGATTACAGGTACCCGTTCCTGGAGAAAGATTAAAACAAAAATGCCGCTGCTCATGCCAAAGAAAATGGTTTAAGATTTGGCAATTCAGGTCAGCGCCATTAATATTGCAGTCCCATTTTCCTCCTTAGCTCAGCTGGTTAGAGCACCTGACTGTTAATCAGGGGGTC
>CBFGXV010000518.1:0-3126 GCA_965652755.1 uncultured Chryseosolibacter sp.
ATTTTTCCGAAACGGGATACGGGGCTACAATGATACAATCCGCTTCCGTTCTGCCCGTTGTCAGGAAGAAAGCGGATGCCGAAGCGAAGATCAGCGCGCTTGAAGAAAGCCTGACGCGGATCAGTTCGTGACCAGCTTATTTCATGTCAGAATCGGGCTGCGAACAACAAGTCGATGTTCTTGTACTTCAACCCGAATTTACGGGCGACGTGTTCGTTTGTCAATCCCCCTTTATACGTGTAAACGCCCTTCATAAACCATTTGTGAGAAAAGATCATTTCCTCGATGCCACCCTCCTCAGCAGCCCTGAGGATCGTAGGCGTGAAAATGTTGCTTAAGGCTGTAGTTGCCGTATGCGCTACCCGCGACGCAACGTTAGGTACACAGTAATGGATCACCCCGTGTTTCCGGAAGACCGGCTTACTCAGCGTTGTGATCTCGGAAGTCTCGATACAGCCACCCTGGTCGATGCTGAGATCAATGATCAGCGAATCGGTTTTCATCTTCATTACCATGTCCTCGGAAATCACATGCCGCGCACGTCCCTTCTCGGCGCGGAGCGCTCCGATGACAACATCTGCCGACTTGAGTGTCTCGCTTAAAGTCAGTGTATCGATTGTGGAGGTATAGATCTGCTGACCCAGCATGCTCTTGATGCGGCGAAGCTTGTAGATGTGGTTGTCGAAGACCTGAACCTCTGCGCCAAGTCCGATGGCTGCGCGTGCAGCGTATTCCGCTACCGTGCCTGCGCCGATGATCACAACCTTCGTCGGCGGCACACCCGTAATACCTCCGAGGATCACACCCTTGCCGCTGTTGGCGGAACTAAGGTGCTCGGCGGCAATCAGCAGGACCGTTGTGCCGGCGATCTCGCTCATCGCCCGGATGATCGGCATACCGCCAACCTTGTCCTCGATGAACTCATAGGCAAGCGCCGTAACTTTTTTCTTGAGCAATGCCTGCAGATTTTCCGTCTTCAGATGGCCAAGCTGCAGCGCGGAGATCAGCCCCTGATTGGCATGCATCATCTCGATCTCCTCAAGCGTTGGAGGCTCGATCTTCAGGATCACGTCCGCCTTGTACACTTCCTGGGCAGAGTAAACGATCTTTGCGCCCGCTTCACTGTACTGCTTGTCCGTGAATTTTGAACCGATGCCCGCCTTGGCTTCCACCCATACCTCGTGACCATTGTTCACGAGCAGGGCCACCGCATCGGGGGTAAGGCTTATTCTGTTCTCCTGCAGGGATATTTCTTTGGGAAGTCCGATAAAGAAGGAATGTTTTCCCTTTTTTACCTTCATCAACTTTTCTTCCGGATAGAGGCTCGTTTTCGTAGCGAGGGCTTCAAATCCGCTTTTTTTCTTTTCCGTCATGAACAGAAAGGGCTATGGTTCTATGGTTTTGGTTTTCAACAGTAATGGATACTTCAGCGTGTTCAGGAGGTATCAGGGATGGAATTTTCTCAGGCCATTCGATCAAACATAAGTTTCCGGAGTAAAAGTATTCTTCGCTGCCAATATCGTACGCTTCCGCCTCATTTTTTATTCTGTAGTAATCAAAATGATAAACTTTCTTGCCGTCGTGTGTGCGGTATTCGTTTACGATCGAAAAAGTAGGGCTGCCCGTTACGTCCTTCACCCCTACCCTGGAATATATCGCCTTGATAAAGGTGGTCTTTCCCGAGCCCATCTCCCCAAAGAACAGCCACACATGGGTATCTCCGACCTTTTTCAAAAATTCATCCGCCACTTCACCCAGCTTATCGGTTGTCACTCCATGCGCTATCATCAGACCACATTCTTCGAATTTAAGAAAATTAAAGGAATGATCATTTCCTCCATACTTACGCCGCCGTGCTGGAAGGTGTCCTTGTATAAGTTGACGTAGTAATTATAGTTATTCGGGTAAGCAAAAAACTGGTCCTCGATAGCGAAAACATACTACGTCGACACATTCATTCTCGGAAGGAACAACCGGTCGGGCTTTGCGACCTGCATGACCTTATCGCCTTCATAGCCCAGGTTCTTGCCCTGCTTGTAACGCAGGTTGGTATTGACGGTCCGGTCACCGATGATCTTGAAAGGCCGCTTCACGCGGATGGTGCCGTGGTCGGTCGTGAGCACAACCCGCACATCCTTTTCCGAGAGTTTCCGCAGAATGTCGATCAATGGCGAATGGAGAAACCACGATTTCGTCAACGACCGGTAGGCGGATTCATCAGGCGCAAGTTCGCGCACCATTGCCATGTCTGTGCGCGCATGAGATAACATATCGACGAAATTATAGACGATGACATTCAGTTCGTTGTTGAACAGGTTGTTGATCGAATCAGCGAGACTCCGGCCCTCGTCCAGGTTCTTGATCTTGTGGTACGACATCTTTCCCTGGATGTTATTCCGGCGCATCTGCTTGGAGAGAAACTCGTCTTCAAAATTGTTCTTGCCCTCTTCTTCATCTTCACCAACCCAAAGGTCGGGATGGCTTTTGGCCATCTCCGAAGGCATCTGCCCTGAAAAGATAGCATTTCGCGCGTAAGCCGTCGTCGTGGGCAATATCGAGTAGTAATGCTCCTCGCTGTCGATGGTGAAATACTCCGCAACCACAGGCTCGATCACTTTCCATTGATCGTATCTCAGGTTGTCAATGACAATGAGAAACACGGGCTTCTTCTGGCCAAGCTCGGGAAAAACTTTGCGCTTCATCAGCTGATGCGAGAGCAATGGCTTGTCAGCTTTCGGATCATTGAGCCAGCTTTCGTAATTGCGCATGACGAACTTTGCGAAGTTGGCGTTAGCTTCCGTCTTCTGCATGTCAAGAACCTCCGCCATGTCCTGCGTTTCGTCCATCTGCAATTCCCAGAAGACTAACTTCTTGTAGATTTCAGCCCATTGTTCGTGATTCATGACATCCTGAAAAGCCATCGAGATCTTGCGAAACTCCTGCTGATAGTTCAGGTTGGTTTTTTCAGTGACGAGCCTCTTGTTCTCGAGTATCTTTTTGACAGCAAGAAGGATCTGGCTTGGATTTAAAGGCTTGATCAGATAATCAGCGATCTTTGAACCGATAGCTTCTTCCATGATCTGCTCTTCTTCGTTCTTGGTGATCATCACCACCGGAAGGTTCGGT
>CBFGXV010000519.1:0-3124 GCA_965652755.1 uncultured Chryseosolibacter sp.
GAACGGGTATCGTTCCCCCCAACGATTTCACGTTGCGTAAGAACGATGAGATCCGAATAACGATCGATCACATCGGCACCCTTGTCAATACGGTTGAGTAATTACATTTTTTTTTCAGATCATGGTTGAACTATCCGGCAAGAACATAATTGGTGGCGCACTTTCAGGCGAAGGCTCCATCACTTTTTACGCAGAAAACCCTGCGCATGCGACGCGTCTCGAACCTGGCTTTCACGAGGCATCCGAAAGGGAGATATGGTTGGCCATTGAAAAAGCGGCCGATGCCTTTCAGGTTTACAGGAATACAACGGGGATCAAAAGAGCGGAATTCCTCGAGACAATCGCCGAAGAGATCCTTTCCATCGGCGATGACCTCATCACCCGTTGTATGGAAGAAACGGGATTGCCGGAAGCGCGGTTAAAGGGCGAGCGCGGTCGAACTACGGCGCAGCTGAAACTCTTTGCCTCATACCTGAGAGACGGTTCGTGGGTGGATGCGCGGATTGACAAGGCAGATCCGAACCGTGTGCCTCCAAAGCCTGATATCCGCAGCATGCAAAAGGCGATCGGACCGGTCGGGGTTTTTGGCGCCAGCAATTTTCCGCTGGCATTTTCCGTGGCGGGAGGCGACACAACCTCCGCCCTGGCTGCCGGCTGTCCGGTTGTTTTCAAGGCGCACCCAGCCCATCCTGGCACGTGCGAACTGGTTGGGATGGCTATTGCCCGGGCAGTGAAGAAAACCGGAATGCCCGAAGGAACTTTCTCGATGGTTCACGGAAAATCCACAGCTGTGGGGCTGGCCATCGTCCGGCATCCTTTGATAAAAGCCATCGGCTTCACCGGTTCCTTCCGCGGAGGAAAAGCATTGTTTGACGTGGCGAATAGCCGTCCCGTGCCGATACCGGTATATGCGGAAATGGGTAGCACCAATCCTGTGTTCATTTTACCCGAGGCGCTGCGGGAAAGAAAAGAAATTATTGCGAAGGACCTCGCTGCGTCTGTAACCCTTGGTGTCGGTCAGTTCTGTACGAACCCAGGATTGGTTTTCTATGAAGATCAAAAACAAAATTTCGCGGAATCATTCTCACAAGTACTTCAGCAGGCTGCTCCCGGGGTCATGTTAACGTCCTACATCCAGGAGGCTTACAGCGCGGGTATCGAAAAATTGTCACGAACCAAAGGTGTCCGAACACTTGTCAAAGGAAGCTCAGCCGAAAAAGGCCATTACGCGCCTGCATACCTTTTCCAATCGACCGCTGAAACCTTTTTGAACGAACACAGTCTCGAAGAAGAAGTTTTTGGGCCGTCAACGCTTGCCGTCGACGTGGATAATAAAGAGCAATTGCTGCGTGTTGCGCGGCAGTTGGGCGGGCACCTCACTGCCACGCTACACGCGACCGAAAATGACCTTCGTGAGTATTCCGAACTCATTTCAATACTTGAGCAAAAAGTAGGCAGACTCATCGTTAACGGTTACCCGACCGGCGTTGAAGTGACACATGCAATGGTGCATGGCGGACCGTATCCTGCCACCACGGATAGCCGTAGCACATCGGTCGGAACGGATGCCATCAGGCGGTTTTCCCGTCCTGTTTGCTACCAGGGATTTCCCCAATCCCTTCTGCCTGATGAACTTAAGGATACAAATCCATTGGGAATCCTGAGAATGGTCAATGGAAAATGGGGGAAAGAGTAATCCCCCGCTTTATGCAGTAGGCGATTATTACCGACGGGATGCAGATAATGGCGGTTGGCAGCAGGTTACAATCGGGTCTTTTCCGGGTTTAATGGTGATGTGTTTGTTGTGTTCGCGTGCTGTTGAAAAACCATTGAGTTTTACCCACTATACCCGATCGTATGTTGCGAACCCTGATGGCCTTATGCCTGATTTCGCTTACCCTCGCCTGTGCCCACAAGGATGCCGGTAAAGGGCTTGTGAAGCTCGCAGGCCGAAATTCCAGCCCTGAAAATGAGAACAGCGGCGGCCTTCACTCCGAATCCGCTTTCGATTCCACTTTTTTCGTCGGCTACATCGATTACTTCCCTGAAACCCGCGAATTTTACACGGCTGTTTTCTACCGCGAAGGATATGAGTATCCCGACGAAGATCTTCTGCAATCCAAACTCGACTCGGTCATAATGTTTGACGAAGACTGGGGTCGCGAACGCCTCCCCCTTGCGGAAGCTCAAAAATTCCTGGTGCTCTCCGGCCTGGACACCCTTGCGATCTACAACAGAAAACACGAGCAGATCTGCAGATGCCCGCTGACCAGAGTAGAGTATTTGTGGAACGGGCTCGAGAGCTACTTTATCGCCGTGTTCAAATCGGATGGGAACTTTAAGGTACAGACTGAAGAGCTTTACGGTATCAGCGGAGACTTTCCCATGAAACACTTCGCGCCGTTCGCTGCTGAAGAATACGCCGACAACAACCTCAACCTTCAGATCATGAAACGCCTGAACCTGAGCCGGTCCAACGCATGGGATATGCGCCATTACCGGATCTCGCCGCCAGGCTCTACCTTTTCCATAGCGTCTTCCTACGAAATGGAGAGCAACGGCAGCCAGTCCTACCTTATTTTTTCGGAGAAGGACGGTACTTACATCATGAATGAAGAGAAAGACAACTACCATTACCTGAACATCCTGCCCGTGCCTGTACACCAGCACGGCAGACCCCTCTTGCTTATCTCTGCAGGATATCCATCGAGTGACGTCTTGTGGGATTATCTCGCCGCCTTTGATGGCTCGCGCTATGAAGTCGTCGACTTCAACCGGATGCATCTCAGGGATATTTCTTCCGGGTGGCCGGACGTATGGTCCTCACAAACGAGCAAAAATTGACCCCGGCGGCGATACACTGCCGTATGTATAAATAAATTATCGCGGAAAAGCGCCCTGGATCTCGGCAATCGTTGCGCCAAGCAGACGCGTGGTCAGGCTGTCAAGCGATCTCTCTTCCCCCTGGAAATGAAAAGTTGTTTGCACGTGCTGCAGCGTTTCACCAGGCTCCAACTCGCGCGCCGGTGACGAACTTTCCAGCTCATAGAAAGGCCCCATGGGTTTCGCGCCAGGAGAAGGCGGCCCATCATTGTACGCATTAACAACGTCTCCGCTATACGGC
>CBFGXV010000520.1:0-3113 GCA_965652755.1 uncultured Chryseosolibacter sp.
TACAAGCGAGAAACGCAGCTCACTCGTTTTAAGCGCGTCGAGCGATTCTAAAAGCTGATCGCCGCTTGTATCATCTGCTGCCTTGATAATCGTTTGCGTTTCCTCATCCTGTAAGCCGGCTGAACGCGCCATCTCGCGAAAGTGTTCAAGTTCTTGCTCATCCGCATGCCGGTCTGCTGTAGCTAGTGATGCCAGCGCGCCAAGGTATGCGGCCTTTTCCTTCAAAGAGTAGCCAGACAAAAGCTCTTCTGATCCTTTTTCTATATTCATATTGATTTTTGCTCATTCACGATGCAAAATCATGCCCGGTGACATTGCCGCCGCGATGTAGTCTTTCGCCTGCTTATAAGCGACGTTGAAGCCGCCATCGAAAACGGTATTGCAAGGCTAGGGAAGGGATTTTAGAAAGAAGGGGTTGCGATAGGTTTCCTGATAACACTGTAGCCAGAGGCATTCGTTAAGCAAGCAGCTGGAGGGTTGCTTGCGGAGATTCGAGATGTCAACCCATCCAGGCTGCTCACCTGATACTTTCCGAAGATCCAAGTCGTGTGACGCGACCCTTAACCAGGCTGATCGGTCCCCCTTCAGCAAACACGGTCATTTCCCCCAACACATCGCCTGGAAAGAATAGATCGGTGATCACAGATTTTCCGTCATCGGCAAATAATTCAACCGATGCCACATCCACCAGAACATGGAGCTTTACCGACCTGGCAGTCGACATGCGCGGAGCATAGTGTATACCGGAAAATTCTTTGGAAAAATCTGCTGTCCCGGATTGCGTCCGGTCAATGTAGAAACGGTTTTGTTGAGCCTCGAATCCGATCGTGATCTTCTCACCTTTGGCGTTTGACAATCTTACTCCCGCATTGGTATTATCATTCAAAAAATTGAACTCAAGCAGGATCTCCGACGCGCTCTGATCAAACGGAATTTCCGTGAAGGACTTTTCTCCTGATACTTGCGCCACATCGAAAACGTATGTTTCTTTCCGTATGCTCGCCAATTCTTTCACAGGAAGGGAGGCCAGCCGGAGTCCATTGTTTGTTTGTTGCAGATGCAGCGTGCGCGGGATGGTCATAGCGCTACGCCACTTCCTGGTTGGTACCATATCCGCATATTGCCAGTTGCTCATCCACCCGAGGAAGATACGTCTTCCATCGGAGTCCGGAATATTTGACCAGGTCACGCCAGCGTAATTGTCTTTACCATAGTCGATCCATAGCGTTTCCGTTGGGGGACTATCGTTTGTGAAAGTTTTCCCATCGAAATCGCCGATGAAATATTGCGTGCCGGATCCGCCATGAATTCCGCCCGGATTAATACTCACAAGCATCACCCATTTTCTTTTTTTCGTACCTTCGATTGTGAGCGGAAACAAGTCCGGACACTCCCATACACCGCCATGCGCCCCCAAATTCTTTCCGAACTCACTGAGTTTGTTCCATTGCTTGAGTTCCTTGGACGCATATAATTCAACGTGGTCAAGAACCGCGAGAATCATGATCCATTTTCTGGTTCCCGCATGCCAGAAAACCTTCGGATCCCGGAAATCTTTTATTCCTGGATTTTTCAGCACGGGGTTGCCAGGATATTTCTTCCATGTCAGTCCTTTGTCCACGCTATACGCGATCCCCTGCGTCTGATAATCGCTTCTGCCCGCCCGTTCCATTTTGTCGGAATGATAAGTGAAGATGGCCACAAGGGGAGGAGCGCCAGGCGAGCCAAGACCGGATGTGTTATCCTGATCGTAAACCGCACTGCCCGAAAAAATGTACCCTAGACTATCGGGATAGAGTGCAATGGGAAGGTGTTCCCAGGTGAAAAGATCTTTGCTGACGGCGTGACCCCAATGCATCGGCCCCCACACAGTGCTGTCAGGATAATGTTGATAAAACAGATGGTACATCCCGTCAAGGTAAACCATTCCGTTCGGATCGTTCATCCACATCTGCGGAGGCGTGAAATGAAAAACCGGACGATGCTGCTCACGCCTTTCATTCTGAAAAGCATTGGTTTGTGTGTCGGGAGTTTTCCTGCATCCGGACAAAGCGAACAGGATGATTCCGATGGCAATTGCGAGTTTCGTCATTATTCTTTTTAATTGATTGTGAGCGGCGGTGCACGGAAGTTGTTCTTAAAAATACCTAATTTCCGAATCTGTTTATCGCTTTGGACTTACGAGGTGGCCCCTTCTCGGCGAAATATGATGGAAGCAGAAGTGACGAGCCTAGCCAATGACCATTGCATTATGATTGCCCGGGGAGTTGCACTGGCGTAGACAGTTGAATTTTCCTAACTAGCGCACCGTAATGTTGATATGCAATATGAAACCGCTGTCTGTCTACACTTGCACGATCTCGATATTTGTCGTCGCGTTCATCCTCCAAGACTGTGGGCCTGCGCTCTCGCCGGCAGAAATTCAGATAAAGCGAGCAGCGTGGCGCACGCAACAGGTCGCGCCCGGAGTCCAATGGAGTTACCACCATTTTAAAAGCGTCTTTGATGCGCCGCAAAGTGTTACGGTCTTTGAAATCGACCCGGATCAGGTCACCACTGTGGTTGAGCATCTTGACTCGGGATTTTTTCTCACAAGCACGGGAGGCCGGGAAGCTGGCGCGGTTGTCGCCATTAACGGTTCTTTTTTCAACACGAAACGCGGAGGGTCGGTTGTTTTCTTTCAGAAGGACGGCGAGATGGTTACGCCTTCCGGAGATGCCCTCAGGGCGTATCGCGACAACGCAGGATTTGCCATCGATCGCTCCGGAAACGTAGCGATCATCAAAAAACCAGGCGATGGATGGAAAATATCGACGCAATATGCGACCATACTTTCATCCGGACCTATGTTGCTCACGGATGGCGACCTCGTTGATCAGGTGCAACAACCCTTTAATACCAACAGGCATCCGCGCACAGCCATTGGGTTGACCAAGCACAACCACGTCGTTGCAGTCGTCGTCGACGGCAGGTCTGCCGAGTCGTATGGAATGACAATAGCAGAATTGGCTATTCTAATGAAAGGATTGGGCTGCTCGGTGGCTATGAATCTTGATGGCGGGGGCTCCTCAACGGCGTGGGTGAGGGGACAACCGTTTAACGGCGTCGTAAAC
>CBFGXV010000521.1:0-3111 GCA_965652755.1 uncultured Chryseosolibacter sp.
AATACGCTGCTGAAAATAAAATGACAATGGCGACCTTCATGCCATAAAAATACGGAAAAGGCCCTGACACGCAGACAGTAATTAATTTGCCGCTTTGAACAGGAACCCTCCGCGATTGACATCGTCCGGAATCTGCCCGTCGGCTAATAAGAAAAAAATTACATTCTTTGCATTGTGAAAAAACTGAAGCTTGAAGAACTCGGCAGGATCTCGGTAGATCAATTCAAACAAACACCCAAAACGCCTGTGTGTATTGTCCTGGATAATATCCGGAGCCTCCACAACGTTGGCTCTGCATTCAGAACTGCAGACGCATTTAAGATTGAGAAGATCTGGCTAACCGGCATTACAGGCACTCCGCCTCATCGCGAAATTGAGAAGACGGCCCTCGGCGCAACTTCGTCCATCGAATGGACGTATGACGAGAAAACCTCCGACGTTCTCAATCTGCTGAAACAACAAGGCTACACAATCGTAGCTATCGAACAGACTTCGGAAAGTCAATCGCTGGAAAAGTTTCAACCGATGGAACACCAGAAATACTGCCTGGTGTTTGGAAACGAAGTTCATGGTGTCTCCGAAGAAGCCATTGGGCTGGCAGATCTCGCGCTTGAGATACCGCAGGCCGGCACAAAACACTCTCTGAATATCTCGGTGTGTGTGGGGATCGTGTCCTGGCACTTCTTCCGTCACCTGAATTTCGGAAAGTGACCTCTACTCCTCCCTTGCCACTTCAAGTGCTTTCGTCGTGATGTAATATTTGGTGATCATGTTTGGCACCTCCCATTCCGGCATGTTCTTGTTCTGGAGGTACTCAAGATACTTTTCAGTTACCTGACCAAAGTGGGCTTCATGACCGTTGTGATACTTTTCAGGAACGATGACCGTCCATATTTCTCCAGACCGCTGCACGTCAATGCCGGGAAACTGTTCCTGCACTCTGGCCAGTCCGGTTTTCAAATCCGTTTCGAATGCTTTATCGTCCTTGTTCAACGGTTCGATGTATAGCACAGGTTTATAGCCCTGCTCCTTTCCCTGCCGAATGATCAGGTTAGCCTTAGAGCCTTTCATGATCGAGAAGTGTGTGTCGCCTGCACCTGCGGGAGCTTCAAAATTCCAGATGACACTTACCTTGGCGTTAATACCTTTGATCTGATAGTTGATCTCACCGTTAGCATACACACCCAGCGTTCCTTTATTATCGACATCTTTTTTCAGATACTCGGGATATGACTTCAATCCCGTTACCTTTTCGAACTGCGCCGGAGTGAGACTTGTCTTCCAGCGGCGCGCTTTCGTTATGTTGACGTCGGATTGATTGATCACCTGGCCGGGAAAACATTCCCACTGCACAAGATCCACCAGGTGAGTGGTGACGTCTACGATACCCTCGCCCTGTTGTTCGACATCGAAAAACCACGCTGGCCGGATAAGCGGAGCGCCGGAAACAATTTTAGAATAATGGTGAATGCTTTCCTTCGTTACAGCGGGATCTTCCGGAGTTCCGTGCTGAAGCGTTCCAAACACCTCAGGCACCCTCGAGAATTCGCGCTGCAGCATTGTGGTGATCTCGAACCTTTCCGTCATGATATCATACAACAGGAGGTCTTTCTCTTTTGCTGCGTCAAAGGCCTGCTTCAGAAGCTCAAAACTCTTACTGTCAATCGCCATCGGCTTGTCGGCAAAAACATTGAGCCCCGCGTCAATTGATTTCCTGATGTATTCGGTTTTCAGCTTGTTATTACCAGCAATCACAACGACGTTCCCGGGTTTTTCCGCGAGCATTTTCTCCAGGTAGTCTGGACCGGTGTAGACTTCCTCCACCCAACTGGTCGGATCTTCCGCGCGCTTGTTGTAAGTATCAATCCGCTTGAGGTGTTCCTGCACATCATTCCCTTCCGGCGCGAATACATGCACAACGGAATCGACGTTATTGTACATTGGTTTCTGAACCAACGCCGAGTGAAAGTGGCCCGGGTCGAGGGTAATGAGTTTTACCTTGTTGCTCTGGGTTGGTGTTTCCATCGCTTCAGATCCGGGTCTGTTTGTGGAGCATGAAAAAATTGAAGATGCTATCAGGATGCCTGACAAAATTTTAGTTGGCTGCATAGACGTTTTGGCCTGTGAAATAAAAGCGAAAGATATAAAATTTTTGAAGACGCGGACGGAAAGGTATTCGCGTTCTTACTCGTGCGGAAAAAAAAGAACCCGCCCCTTCGGCTGAAAGGACGGGTTTGGTTAATACGTATGCGCTGCTACTCCTCTTCGTCTTCCACTATTTCCGTCAAAGGGGGAACGTTCTTCTCGGCGCCCGAATAACCTTGATTCTGATTGATCCGTCCCAGCGTATTTGCATTGATAGCATCTGCAGGTATAGGCCACAGAACATGGTACGGACTCATGGTGTAATGATCGCCGTGCCTGGTGGAGACACCCTTGTTGTAAAAGTGCGTGGTTTCCATGATCCTGTCATAAAAGAAATTGTCCTGTGAAAAGCTGGCCATCGAATATGTTTTGCCATTATATGCAGCCTTTCCGGTCTGGGCAAAAATGAATGCTATTCTTGCAAGCTCCGTTTTCCTCGGCTCTTCGTAATACAGTTCCCGGGCGCGTTCATCGAGGATAGTGCCGATGTTGACATCACCGGCGGCTATTGGCGCGGCATTGGCGCGCGTACGCACTGCGTTGATATCTTCAGCAGCTTCAGCGAGGTCGCCCTTCCAGTAATACGCTTCCGCCCGAAGCAAGTATGTTTCCGCAAGGCGGAATACATACCAATCGGTGTGGCCGCCCTGTGGTTGGGTCCTTTCAGGGTCAGGGATATAGAGCTTGTAGTGCGGCCATCCGAACCAGCTCCTGATTGTGTCCACTACCAACACCTTCCCGGTTTCATCCCTGAATTGAAGAGGTTGGTTGTAATAGGAATCTTTGCCCTTGATAGGAGGGGCATTGTAAACAAGATCTTCCATATCCATCCAGTTACCCGGCGCGTGCCGCAGGTCATTGGGATCTTTCCAGATCATTTTAGTGCTATACGGGGTGCCGCGCAAACGGCCAATACCCCTACCGTATTTTGTAACCTGATCAATTTCGATTTTTGCGGCGTCGCTG
>CBFGXV010000522.1:0-3111 GCA_965652755.1 uncultured Chryseosolibacter sp.
CACCAACTCAATCTCAATCCTGTCATTGATCGCGGCATCCTTCGCCGTCGCGGGCGTCAGCAGGTCTTCACTTCCCCATCCAACCACACGCAGCCTTTCTTTATCGATGCCGTTGTCATGAAGGAAGTCCCGCACCACCTCTGCCCTGGCGGTCGTGAGTTTTTTGTCGGACCCGCTTTTTTTAACAGTGCCCTCGAGGTCAAAGTAGTTTTTTGTGTCCCCGGGCAGGATCATGTCGCGTCTGCCACCGGGATTGCAATGACTGTGGATAACGATCCTGTAGCCCTGCCGTGATTTCAGTAAAGACAACAACTCGTTCATTTCAGCTTTTGAAGAAGGATTGAGCACGGCCGAGTTCTCATAGAAGGTTGTCTTGTGCATGAAAGAAATATCGTTCACCGACATGGGTTTCAATTTAAATTGCACTTCCCACACGCCGTCCCGGCCAAGCCGGATATTTTTGCTTCGCGACAGGTGGTCGAGGTTGAACATCTGCGTTTCCATTGTGTAACCCAGTACATCGCAAACGAAAGTCACGACCTGCTCGCGTTTGGTGCCGCGGATCGCCATCTGTTCTCCCGACTTGAAGCTGGCGATCCTTTTAGACATCGCGAAGTCGACGAGCTTTACTTCCGAATCAATGGGATTTCCAATATGGTTCACGATCGCAAATTTGAACACGTGAGCTGACGTCGCGCCAGCCTTGCCTCTCAGATCTCTGACATCCGTAATGTTGCCGATATAGCTGAGATCCCTGGACGCTATCCACGCCACGGCTGCGCGACGCTCTACTGCGCGTGCATCTTCCCCTTTATGAGCATAGCTCTGGTCATTGGCGTAGTTCCCCGGGTCCTTTGCGGCGGCGCTCGCATAAACAGGATCCTCCCGGTCACTATCCGTCAGTACCCAGGCGTCTTTGAATTGCGTTTGTTGCTTGATGTATAAACTCCAGTCCTTCGCTTCCTCTTGCCGCGAAGTTTTCATGACGTGAACGTAAAACATTTTCTTCTGCTCGTGGTATGACCACGACACCTCTTCGAAGTAAGCTCGGGCCGCTTCTGTGAATTTAACTGCATGGGGCTCGTTTGAAAACGCTCCTATCACGACAAAATATTGGGCGGCCTCGGCCGGTAATGAGGAAATGGCGAACGAGACTATCAAAAGGGCGATAAAATTTCTTTTAATTAATGCTTTCATAGCTGTGATGTTTGCTTGCTATCGTTCAATGGGTCAAAACTACTAAAGCCGCTTGGCCCGGGCATCCGTTATTTCCTGATCTTCTAAAAATCAGAAATTCTGCCATTGTCGGGCCGATGCGGAAATTTTCAAGAAAAAGGGGGTTTTAATGACTTCAGGGCAGGAAAAATCCTTAGTCTGTTGTGGGCGGATGGAATGGGGCTCACGAATGGGAAACCTTAAACGGGCATTGAAACCTGGTTGCCTACGCGTCGGATTGCGGCGACGTATCAGTCCCTACGGGCGGAGCGGAGGCCGTTGATCATACTCACCTGATCACCTCAAGCCTTGTTGCAGCGTCTTGCGTTCTGTGCAGTGAACTTTGCGGGGTCGTGCTGTCGTCGAAAAACAATATTTTCAATGACAATACAAGCGAAAGTAAAATATAGAACAATGCCTTAACCAGATTTTCCGTCATTCTCGATGTCATATGAAAAAATATTGGGAATCAATCGAAGCACCTTTATTTCTACTTATAGACATTTACGTTTCAGTAATATGGCGCAAAGCTGACTTCGACGCGGTTGTTCATGGCATGGTCTGATTCCGCTCCCGTGACAATCAGGTTTAAATGTCCCCAGCCCATGATGGAAATGCGCTCTTCATCGATTCCGTTGGCGACGAGATAATCCCGGAGGCACTCGGCTTGCAGCCTGGTAAGCTGCTTATCCGAGCCCGATTGCAGCTGCGATCCGTCCAGATCGAAAATGTCCCCCTCCTTGCCGGCTGCCCGCATATCGCGTGTAGTCCTGGGGTGGCAATGCGCATCGATGGAAATGCGTATCTCCGGATCCGCACGCATCAACGACGTCAGTACATCGAGACGCTCCCTGGATGAAGTGTGCATAACCGATGCATTGTCGTGGAATAATCCCTGGAACCACAGAGATATTTCATCGCTTTTCATTCGCGTATGTGCGAATGCTATCTCCCACACCCCGTCGCTGTTAATATACACGCCGGGAGTTCTTTCAAATCCCCGCATATCGATTACCCGCACAACGGGACTATACCCTGGTACTTCGCATACAAAAGTGACCGACCCTTGATGGCCGCCCAATGATGCTATATCGCCCGTCTTAAAGGTCGATGCGACCTCTTCGCCTCTCATTAACGAAACTTTACCAGACAGCAGCAATCCTGAACGGTTTTTTGCCATGAAAGTAAATGGTGTTTTCGACCCCCACTCTCCAGGAGACTTCGCCGCATCGCCGTGTTTACTCACCGATGAGATGTTGCCCTCAGCGGGACTAAGGAACACCATATCCCCGGAGTACAATTCCAATCGTATGCTTGCTGTCGCCGAGGCCGTCATATCAGTGGCTCCATGACTTCCGAAGTTTGCAAAAATCCAGCTGTTGGCGAAACCCTTCCCGGCCGAAAGATTAGCGCGGAAATTTTCCGCTTCGCTGTATACGTCCGTTCGCATGGCGTATACATAGTACAAAGACCGCTTGGCGTCAAATGTGAAGGCCGCATTCGGAAAGACAGCGCTGGCTGATGCCGCGAACCTGGAAGCCTTATGTTCATTTGAAAAGCTTCCAACCACTACATAAAAAGTAGCAGCGCGCACTGCCGTGCCGAGGGCAAGAAGCATTATAAGCGCTGCAATGAATCTTATTGAACTTCTGGTTTTCATAGTCGAAATAATTTGCAGATTGGGCTTCGCCCACCAGGCCTTAAAAGCAACATTGACCCGTAAACATTTCAAAGGTACCCACGGCAGCTCCGTCTTCCGTCAGCAATTTCCTGATTTTCGAAGAATCAGAATTCCGGAAATCTAACGGCACAACCCCCTTCACTCATAATGGTAATTCCACCTGTATCTTTGGCATTCAACCTGCCTTTCAACCTGCATTCAACCTGCATTTAACG
>CBFGXV010000523.1:0-3110 GCA_965652755.1 uncultured Chryseosolibacter sp.
TGTGCCCATCGTTTTTCTGACCGCAAAATCCCAGGTAAGCGACCGCATCCGCGGCTTTCAGGTCGGCGCCGATGATTACGTCTGCAAACCTTTCAGTATAGAGGAATTCAAATATCGCATCGATGCGATCCTGAAGCGATCGGGAGGAGAAAGGACACATGCGCATGGCTCGTTGCTGAAAGCCGGAAACAGTACACTGGACGTCTACAACCTCTCCCTTGATTCAAATGGTTTCGTTAACCGGCTAACCTATAAAGAATGTAAACTGCTTCAAATGTTCTTTCGCCATGCCGGCAGGCTCATAGAGAGAGACGTCTTTCTGAAGGCCATCTGGGCGGACGATGGTTTCTTTGTTGCGCGCAGCATGGATGTCTTCGTGTCGCGTCTTCGGAAGTACCTCCGCAATGATCCGGCAATTCGCATTGAGAATATTCGTGGAGTCGGATACATATTAAAGGTTGTTGGGCCGCAGACGCCCGATCAAAGAACGTCCCGTCAATGAGCCATCGCTCAATCAGTACCGCAATTAATGCGCGTTCGCGCAAGCACATCAAATTCCCTCCAGGTAAATTTGGAACTTTCCTCGCATTGTGATTACATTTATCGACAGCCGCATAATGGCCCAAAGGATCTTCACGCAATCGCCCTGGGATTCCGGATTCTACGGACCGATTATACGCGTATCACAACCCGCACCGTTGTAGTATTGTTTGCCACCCTAACCCTAACAATATGAGAGCCTCAATTATTTTTGCCGCAGGTCTGACAATCATGGCCTGCAACTCAAAGACTGACATGACCACTACGGCTGCAGAGACGCAGGAACAGGCAACCAATGACAAACAACTTTACATTGACGTTCACGAGCTGGATAAAGTGACATTCGCCGATGTTGAGGCCGCCCACAAAAAAGACCTGGCAACGCAGGAGAAATACGGCGTGAACTTTATTAAATACTGGGTAGACGAAGGTGCGGGAAAAGTTTATTGCCTCTCTGAGACAGCCGATCCCGAAATGATCACCAAAACACATCTGGAAGCGCACGGCCTTGCGCCGGCCAAAATTCATCGCGTGTCTGACGGTCCGGAAGTATCACTTACCGGAAAGCAACTTTTCCTCGACATCCACCGGCTTGAGCCTGGCAGCGTTACGGCCGCGGCGGTTGCAGAGGCGCACGACAAGGATCTCGCCGTGCAGGGTAAACACGATGTTAACTTCATTAATTATTGGGTGGATGAAAAAGAAGGTGTCATCATGTGTTTGTCCGAAGCGCCCGACAGCTCGGCAGTGATCAGCACTCATAAGGAAGCTCATGGATTGGCCCCACAAGAGATCCGTCAGGTCAAACAAGGAGAATAGGTCGTGCGACCATGTTGCGGAACTATCTGACAACCGCCTTCAGAAACGTCGCGAAGAACAAAGTATTCTCCGCGATAAACATCTTTGGATTGGGGATTGGACTCGCGGCCTGCCTCATGATATTTCATTTTGTTTCCTTCGAGCTCAGTTACGACAAATTCCACGACAAATTCGATCGGATCTACCGGGTGACAAACGACCGTTTCCAGAATGGAAAACTAATCCAGCATGGAACGATCACTTACCCGACGATAGGCCCGACGATGGCAAAGGACTTTCCCGAAATAGAAACCTACACGAGACTCATGCCGGGCGGCGATCTTACCGTCAGGATCGAGGATAAGAGTTTCAGGGGTGACGACTGTCATTTTGCGGATGAATATTTTCTGACAGTCTTCTCTTTCCCTTTGCTCGCGGGAGACCGGGTTTCCTGCCTGAAGGAATCCCATTCTATCGTTCTTACAGAAGCGCTTGCCAGGAAATATTTTGCGGTGACAGAAAACGATTATGGAGCGCTGATCGGTAAAGTGTTGTATCGTGGAACAGACCCGCAACCCTTTAAGGTGACCGCGATCTGCGAAGACATCCCGGCTAATTCTCACATACAATTTGATGCATTGGTTTCCTATGCAACGCTGATAACCGCTGACCGCCCGTATGCCGACAACAGTTGGACATGGTCGGATTTCAGGCATTACCTCGTACTCAGACCCGGTACGGACCACAAAGCATTGGAAGGAAAATTCGATGCCTACTCTCAGCGTTACTTCCAGGGTGACAAGGTGTCGGGAAGTGTAGAGAAGTTTTATCTGCAGCCATTGAGCAAAGCGCATCTGTATTCCGACTACGAATATGACATCGCCAAAACGGCGAGCGGTAAATCGGTTTGGGCAATGCTGATCGTTGCTGGCTTTATCCTGCTGATCGCCTGGATCAACTACATCAACCTCACAACATCCAAGGCGATGGATCGCGCGAAGGAAGTGGGCTTGCGCAAGGTTATGGGTGCGTTAAAGTCACAGTTAATAAAACAATTTATTTTTGAGTCGGTCCTTATCAGCCTCATCGCATTCCTGGTCGCCATCATCCTGGCCGTTGTGTCACAAACATCTTTCAACAACATCGTTGGCACAGATGTCACCCTCTGGACTGTATTACGCGAGATCGATCCATCATGGCTGACCTTGCTGATTGTTATCCTTGCGACCGGAGTGTTTCTATCCGCGTTTTATCCCGCGTTCGTCCTCTCGTCGTACAAACCTGTCACGGTATTGAAAGGCAAATTTCAAAAGTCATCGAGAGGGCACGTGTTGCGAAAAGCCCTCGTTATCTTTCAATTCACAGCATCCGCGGCGCTGATCACAGGAACAATTATCGTTTCCAGCCAGCTGAAGTACATGGACGAAGCTGGTCTTGGGATGAATATCAACAACATCGTGATCATCCGTCCTCCGGTGCTTACGGCGTGGGATTCAACCTTTGTCGAAAGAGTAGAAAATTACAAGAACGAGCTCAGTCAGATCAACGGCGTCGTAAGCGCAGCCACATCGAGCAGGCTGCCGGGTGACAGGCTCGGCCGCGGATTCGACTTCCGGCTCGCGGACGAAGCGTCTTCAACGCACTACACCATGAGTTTCCTCGGTGCAGATTATGATTTCTTTAACACCTATGGCATATCACTGATCGCCGGCAGAATGTTTCAGGCAACGGACCACAATGCGGATTTCAGCAAGATAAGATCTGCGATCATT
>CBFGXV010000524.1:0-3110 GCA_965652755.1 uncultured Chryseosolibacter sp.
ATTGGGTATTTCGTTGATCGCGGTGGATGAAGCGCATTGTATTTCCCAATGGGGTTATGATTTCCGTCCTCCCTATCTGCAGATCGCGTCGCTGCGCGAAATCTATCCGGAGGTTCCCATCATTGCGCTGACGGCGTCTGCTACAGCGCAAGTGCAGAAGGACATCGCGGAAAAGCTCCGGTTCAGAAAAGACAACGCGCTCTTCAGGAAGTCATTTGCCCGTGAGAATCTTTCTTTTGTAGTCCGGAAGACCGAGAACAAGGATCGCAAGCTGCTCGAGATCCTTAAAAAAGTGAACGGCGCCGCCATCATTTATGTGCGATCGCGGAAGTCAACCCAGGAGACAGCCCAATGGCTGAACAAAAAAAATATTTCAGCATCATTTTATCACGCGGGATTGGCATTCGACGAACGGACCCGTCGGCAGGATGAATGGATCAAGAATGAGAAACGCGTGATGGTTGCCACCAACGCCTTCGGTATGGGTATCGACAAACCGGATGTAAGGGTTGTTGTCCACCTCGACCTCCCGGAGAACCTGGAATCATACTACCAGGAGGCCGGCCGCGCGGGAAGAGATGGGCACCGCGCTTTTGCGGTCATACTTTATCAGGATGCGGATATCAGCAACCTTGAGCTTAAGGTTGCACAGTCACAGCCAACCCTGGCGTACCTCAAAGTCTTATATCAAAGCCTTGCAAATTATTACCAGCTTGCCCTGGGAAGCGGAGAAGGAGAAAGCTTTGATTTTGACATACACGACTTTTGCGAGCGCTTCCACCTGAATGCGATTGAAGTGTTCAACGGCCTGAAAAAACTTGAAGAAGAAGGGATGCTTCAATTCAATGAGAGCTTTTATAGTCCGTCGAGTCTGCATATCAGTGTTGATCAGACCAAATTGTACGAGATCCAGGTTGCGAATGCCAGATTCGACCCCCTGATTAAAATGATGCTTCGCCTGTATGGAGGGGAGATGTTTTCTTCTTTTGTGCGTATAGACGAATCGGTGCTCGCCAAAGCTTTGAAGGTGCCGCGAAAGGACGTCATCGCCATGCTTAATCATCTGGACGAGCTGAAGATCCTTATCTACTCGCCGATGCGCGACAAACCACAAGTCACGTACATCCTCCCCCGACAGGATGCAGACAATCTTCCGATCGACACACACCGTCTCGAAGCACGGCGCAACCTCATTCTTTCAAAAATGCGGGCGATGACAGCATTCGCGGAGACGAGCTTCCGCTGCCGCATGCAATTCATTCAGCAATATTTTGATGAACACACCGAGGAAACGTGCGGCATCTGCGACGTGTGCATCAGCCGGCGCAAATCGGAAAACCTGAAGGCTTTTGAAAACCTGCGCGACGAAGTTCTGAGGGTGATGAAACAAAACACGTTAAGCATCGAACAGCTCGAAAAGGAAATCGAACCCCGAGACCGGGAATTATTCGTTGATGTTGTAAGAGAACTCGTTGACGAGGGGAGACTGGTGTATGATAAGGTTTGGAGGTTGAGGGGGGTTTAAGGTGTTAATGTGTTCGTGTGTTAAGGTGTTAAGGTAGTCACCACATTAACACATTAACACATGAACACATTAACACATTACCACCATCTCAATCACTGATCAACACCGCATCCGTCAGAATAAAATTGATATGGTCCAGGTCATCGGCGTTCAGCCTGAGCTTACCGCGCACGGTGATGAGGTCATCCACCTGGAATCTGCCGGGGCCCTTCACGAAATTCACTTCAGCCACAGACTCTGGTCCTCCGCCACCGCAAAAGAAGCACTGGCTCATGGGAAATTTGGAAATAATAATATAGTCGTCACCTTCGGGAGCAAAGGGCACATAAAAGCCTTCAAGCGTTATTTCCTTTCCTTCAAGTTTTTTTATCTCCGCGGTAAACGTCGGGTAGTATAGATATTCCCCGAGCTTTTCGTCAAACTTCGGCTCAAACTTCGTCTTAGCTAACAAACTCCATGAATCCGCTTTTTGCGAATGAGCTGTGGTGGCCAGAAGGATGAAAAAAACGGGAAGGAGAATTTGTCTCATAATTTTTAATCAGCCGAAGATAAGACCCTGGAAATGTCCGTGCGGTATGCCTGCACTGCCGGGAGCGCCGCGCATACGATACCCAATAACACACCTGCAGCCAAAACTATTCCCTCCTCCGGAAGAAAGATCCATCCCGAGATCCCGGACCTGGCCGCTTCATCGAGAAAGAGCGGAATGAGGAACAGCGCGGAATGCGCCAGGGCAAGTCCTGACAAGGCACCGAAAAAACTCAGCGCAGTACCTTCGAGCAAAACCGAAAAGAATATTTTTGATCGGGAAGCGCCCATTGATCTCATAATGGCGAGGTCATATTTTCTTTCCTTCAATGAATTGTAAAGCGCAATGAAGATACTCAACGCCGAAATAAAGATAAGGATGCCTGCAAAACCTCTAAGGACAGAGACGCCGACGCCAAGGATGGAGAACAACCGGGCCGTCTCGAATGCAGGCGAAGCCGCCTGAAGCCGGCTCTGACTGTTAACCCACCGCGGCATCTGGATGGCTCCCATGGCAGACCGATACTGGATGAGAAGCGATGTGATCTCGCGGGTGGAATCGCCAGCCCGGACCGACGGAACTAACGGAGAGGCTGGACTATCTTCAGGACTTTCCACCACATTACGGCTGTCCATGTCGTGGACTTTCCAAACACTCTCCACGCTGGTGAGTATCAGATTATCGAGTACGGTATTGGTGCGCGCAAGAACTCCCGTAACTTTAAATTTGTGCTCATCATGCGCATGCGCGGATTGCGTCAAACCATGATCGCTGGCAAATGTTGACCCGGGCGAGAGCGAGAGGGCCCGTGCCGCGGCGTAGCCCAAAGTGACCGCCATCAGTTCCGATGAGGCAGATCCTTGCGCGATCGGGGCATTGTAAAGCTCCGCATACGCAGGTGTCGTGCCCACGATCCTGTACCCACCGTAGCTATCCCCCAACGCCATGGGTATTGCTTTCTTCACCAGTCGATTTTTGGCAATCCGCTCCGCATCCGATAGGCTGATGTTCCCCGTGGGAAAATCGACGTGAAAAATATTGCAAAGAATGAGTTGC
>CBFGXV010000525.1:0-3104 GCA_965652755.1 uncultured Chryseosolibacter sp.
AAAGAGACTCATCTGTGGTGATGGTTTAGGTACGTCATGGAACTTCTTGTGTTCTTCGTTCTTATGCTTGTCCCTTTCGAGAAAGTGAAGGATCTCATTAGCGCGAAAAACGATCTTGTTCGGCATGCCTGCGAGCTGTGCAACATGAATTCCGAAACTGTGATTGGTTCCGCCTTCCTTAAGCTTGCGCATAAAGATGATCTTGTCGCCGACCTCCTTCACCGATACATTGAAGTTCTTCACGCGAGTGAGATCCTCCTCGAGCTGGTTGAGCTCATGGTAGTGCGTGGCAAACAATGTCTTCGGTTTGCATTCCTTCTGACCATGGTTGTGCAGATACTCCACAATTGCCCATGCAATAGACACTCCGTCGTAAGTACTTGTTCCCCGACCGATCTCGTCCATCAGTATCAGGCTGCGGTGGCTCAGATTGTTTAATATGCTGGCCGTTTCAGTCATCTCCACCATAAAGGTGGATTCGCCTCGTGAGAGGTTATCACTCGCTCCCACGCGCGTGAACACTTTATCGACAATCCCTATTTCAGCGCCGTCTGCGGGAACAAAGCTTCCCATCTGCGCCAAAAGCACGATCAAGGCAGTCTGTCGCAACAGCGCGGATTTACCGGCCATGTTCGGACCCGTGATGATAAGTATTTGTTGTTTGTCGCTGTTAAGAAGAATATCATTCGGCACATATACCTCCCCGGCAGGGAGTTGTTTCTCAATGACCGGATGACGACCCGCTTTGATATCAATTATCAGCGTGTCGTTAATGATCGGTTGCGTGTACCGGCTGCTCCTCGCGACAGTCGCGAAGGATAAAAGGCAATCGAGCTGCGCGATGACGCGCGCGTTCTGCTGTATCTGCGGAATATACCCTGCAGCGTGGTGTATCAGCCCATTGAAAATGCGCTGCTCAATTACAACAAGCTTTTCTTCTGCGTGAAGGATCTTTTCCTCATAGACCTTTAGCTCCTCTGTGATATAGCGTTCTGCATTCACAAGGGTTTGTTTGCGGATCCAATCAGTGGGGACTTTATCTTTGTTCGCGTTGCTGACCTCCAGATAGTAGCCAAACACCTTGTTAAAAGAGATCTTGAGTGATCCTATGCCCGTGCGTTCTACCTCCCGCTTCTGGATCTGCAGCAGATAATCTTTTCCGGAGTAGGCGATCTTCAGCAGCTCATCCAGTTCGGCATCAACTCCCTCCCTGATCAGTCCGCCCTGATTGCTGTTGATCGACACATCATCGCGCAACTCCCTTTCAATTTTCTCCAGGAGAAAATCACACGGATGGAGCTGATCGGCCATTTTCCGCAGCTCGGGTGAAGCATCGGCTATTAATGCCTCGCGCACGGGTGTGATACATTTCAACGAACGCTTCAGCTGTAGCATCTCGCGGGGATTGATCCGGTTGACAGCCACCTTTGAAATCAATCGCTCCAGGTCGGCAATGTGCTTTAGAGACTCGCGTATGGTATCGGAAAAAGAAACCTCATGGAAAAATCTGTTGACGATGTGCAACCGCTCATCAATTGCCACTTTGTCTTTCAACGGCAGGATCATCCATTTCCGCAATTGTCGCGAGCCCATCGGCGTAACAGTATGATCGAGGATGTCAATGAGCGGCACGCCTCCATCCTGCTGTGCATCAATCAGCTCCAGGTTGCGTATTGTAAACTTATCAAGCCATACATACCTATCCTCGTCGATGCGTGAGATGGATGAAATATGCGAGGTATCCCTGTGCTCGGTGTCTTCGAGATAGTGCAGTACCGCGCCGGCGGCGATAATTGCTTCCCCAAACCCGTCGATGCCAAACCCTTTCAGCGACGCAGTTTTAAACTGGTTGATAAGTTTCTCGTATCCGTAGTCGAAAGCGTAAACCCATTCGTCCAGCGCAAAGACATTATATTCATCACCAAAGATCTTGGAGAATTTCTCGCGGGATGATTTGCTGAAAATAATCTCCGAAGGAGCAAAGCCCTGTATGAGCTTAAGCACATAACTCTCATTTCCCTGCGCGGCGTAAAATTCGCCCGTCGAGACATCGAGGAATGATACGCCCAGATTGTCGCGCGACGCAAAGACGGACGCGAGAAAATTATTTTGCTTGCGGTCGAGTACGTGGTCATTGAAAGATAACCCAGGCGTAACCAGTTCTGTCACGCCGCGTTTTACGATTCCTTTTACAGAACGTGGATCTTCAAGCTGGTCGCAGATCGCAACGCGATGACCGGCGCGCACCAGCTTCGGAAGATACGTATCGAGGGCGTGGTGCGGGAAGCCGGCAAGCTCTATTTCGGAAGCTGATCCGTTTCCGCGCTTGGTGAGAACAATATCAAGAACCTTGCTGGCAGCGACAGCGTCCTGGCCGAATGTCTCGTAAAAATCACCGACTCTGAAAAGAAGCAACGCACCGGGGTACCTCGCCTTGATCGCATTGTACTGCTTCATCAGCGGGGTCTCAGTGAGGGTCTTTGCTTCTGCCATGACGACAAATATAAAAATTAAAGATCTAAAATTCAGGATTTCACACTCAGCGCAGAAATACAACTTCGCGAGCCTGCACTAGTTCCGGAATTGCTGACTTTCAGTCTTTTCCGCGACGATGATCCACATGTTATCTCCCTTTTCCTTCGCGCGGTTAATGTAATTATCCCTCTGATAAACAATATGGAAGCCGGCTTTTTTCAAGTCGTCCAGCGCAAACTGCAACGCGAGTTCATGTTTTTGCTCCTGTTCCTTCCGTGAAAGATTGCGTCGTGAATCTGCGATCGGTTCGCATAGCAACAGCCTGCCTCCAATCTTAAGAGACGCTTTGATATGTTGTAAAACATCATCGTGATCATCCATCTCATGATAGGTGTCCAGGATGAGCACCGCATCAAGCGTGTTAACGGGCAACAGCGGATCATCGGTCTTTCCTTTGATCGTCCGGATCTGCGCGAGGTTGTTTTCAGTCGCGCGCTGCCTTAGTTTGTCCAGTTTCCCCTGATCGAGATCAACGGCGTAAACCATTCCCTTTGCGCCGACTTTGAGCGCCAGCTTGAACGTCATATAACCTTCATGGCTCCCTACATCTGCAACATGACTTCCCTGTT
>CBFGXV010000526.1:0-3096 GCA_965652755.1 uncultured Chryseosolibacter sp.
ATTACAACTACAGCCTGGTATCCAGCTATGGCCAACTGTTCGAGATTGAAACAGAAAATAACGCGGAGGCGATCTTCTCCATCCCTTACGTGAGCGGAACAGACGGGCAGGGACTGACCTACGACCTGTCGCCGATCTACGGCATTTATGGGGTCATCAATAACGGCAACCGGGTTGGTCGTCCCACATGGGACCTCCATACGAAGTTCGAGCCGGGTGATTCACGCTTTGCTGTGACGATATCCGAATACCAGTTGACATTTGACTCCAAGGCAACGGACGCGCCATTCTGGTTCCCTTATTTCAACAAGTGGATCGTGCCTTCGCCCATCCCTACGAGCTCGGGCCTTGATATCCCTGTGCTTCGCCTTGGCGATATGGTTTTGTTGTATGCGGAAGTACTTTACAATCTCAATCAGCCTCAGGCAGCCCTGGACCAGATCAACCGCATCCGTCAGCGCGCGTTTGGCAACGCGGACCATAACTATAACATGGCCGACATACCTGACGCAGAAGCGTTCCTTGATGTGCTTCTGCTCGAGCGCCGCCTGGAGCTTGTTACAGAAGGCAACAGGTGGTTTGACCTTGTGAGAACTGGCAGATATCTTACGGAACTTAAGGAATACGATGGTGAATACAATCCAGGAAGCGGACAGGCAATCAAGATCCAGGTTGATGTTCAGCCGCACATGAAGTATTTCCCTATACCCTGGGAACAAATTCAACTTTCAGCCGATGGCATCCTTCAGCAAAACGAAGGGTATACACAGTAAGATCATCAGCGCGCTTGACTTTTGAGCGTTATGTGTCGTCCCCGGAGCTCGCAATCATGAACTCCGGGGACCTCCATAAGTAACAAACAAGGAATTAACATAATTACTGGTTGGAATATGCCTGAAACTTTCACCCGACGAGATTTTATCAGGGGCTCCGCTGCCTCCGCAGCGGGTGTCATGATGGCGCCCGACTTCAACGGATCTTTGGAAAGGATGGATCCACGTGCGGGTTATGATATCATGCGGGAATTGGCCAAGTACCGCAAGATCGATGCGTATGCTACTTCGAGCCTGACGCCGGAACACCTGGCGCTGCAACTTGATTTCGCCGACCGTCTGGGTATAGAAAAAATGTTCATCGCCATGCCGATGACGGAGATCGAAGCAACTCCTGATGAATTCCGCGCGATGAATGAGGCGGTGTATAAGGCCGTACGCTCGCATCCCGGCAGACTCGTCGGACAGTTCACCTTCAATCCCCGGTTTCTGAAAGAATCGCTCGCTGAGATCGATCGCTGTGTTGACCGCGGCATGATCGGGACAAGAGTCTATCACCAGGTCAAGATCAATGACCCGGCGTTTTATCCTGTTATCGAAAAATTCATCGACCTGAAAATGATCCTCTTTGTACACGGAGAGAGCCAGCTCGGCGTCGGTGGTTACAGGATGAAATACGACGCGAAAAAATCACACGTGATATCGGTGCCTGAGGACTTTACTGACGTTGCGGGGCGGTATCCCGAAGCCATGTTTCAATTCCCGCACCTCGGGGGAGGGGGAGACTGGGAATACATGTGTAAGGCATTCAAAGGCCATCCGAATATTTATGTGGACATCGGAGGAAGCAACAACCAGGAATTTCTGGTTGACTTTGCCGTCAGGACGCTCGGTGAAG
Organism: uncultured Chryseosolibacter sp.; assembly: GCA_965652755.1. Lineage (GTDB taxonomy): Bacteria > Bacteroidota > Bacteroidia > Cytophagales > Cyclobacteriaceae > Chryseosolibacter. Next base: position 1,672 of record CBFGXV010000526.1, read on the forward strand.
ACCGGGTTCTCTTTGGAAGTGACAGCAGTTTCTATCAGGCTGCGGGAAAAGTTTTGTCGTCGAATCTTACTGACGGACAAAAGAAAAAGGTATTCTTTGAGAACTACAGGAACATCCTGAAGAAAGGAGGGTACGATGTTAATTGACATCAACGCCTACGTGGGTCACTGGCCGTTCCAACAACTTCAGTATAACAATTGCGAAGGGTTGCTTCAACGTATGGATCGCTTTGGAGTGGACGTCTCTGTGGTGAGCAATCTCAATGGCGTATTTTATAAGAACGTACAGTCTGCAAATGAAGAACTGTTCCGCGAATTAGGTTCCAGTAAAAAGTTTTCAAACAGGTTTGTTTCGTTTGCTATCATCAATCCATTATATGCTGGCTGGAGAGAAGATCTCGCAGATTGTCATGGGAAGATGGGAATGAAAGGAGTCCGGATCTATCCAACCTACCACGACTATGGCGTTACCGATCCTGTTTGCATTGAACTTGTGAAAATGGCACGCGACCTTGGCATGCCGGTCGCACTTACACTTCGCATGGTTGACAACAGGCAACGCTCGTGGATGGACATACAGCAGGAGTGGGCACTGAAAGATGTTCTTCCGCTCATCAGGGAAGTTCCCGACGCGAAATATCTTATTTTGAATGTTGCAAATGGCGCGCAGCCTGGCAAAGAAGACGCCATGGTGTTGAAGAATGCAGATGTGCTGATGGACACTTCAGGCAGAGCGCTGGCGAATCCCGGGGAACTATTGAAGGTTTACGGCAACGATAAATTTGCTTTTGGGACGCACGCGCCGATTCACGATTACCTCACCGGTTTACTGCGGATTGAATCGATGCGAGAGTCAGAGGCCGATCATCACATCAAAGAGATGCTTAGGTCCGGCAATGCGAAAAGATTTCTAAAGCTGTAAGCGAAGATACGCCGGCCATGGCATGCGCATCAACGTTTTTGAATTATCTAAACATTTTCAATCATGATGGAAGGAAACAATTTGAACAGGAGAAAATTCATCACTGCATTATCTGCTACGTCGCTTGGCGCCGTTGTTTCCGCTTCCATTCCTGCGAGCGGAGGCATCCTGAAGCAGGAACGCGGTAAACTTGCTATCCTCGGGGGCAATCCGATCCGCGAAAAAGGACGCATAGGCCCCCAGTGGCCTTTTGTTGACGAGCAGATGGTTGAATCCATAGTGAAGACCACGCGAAGTGGCATCTGGAGCAGGATACAGTCGCCGAATGGGAATGTACCTGTCTTTGAAAAGGAATTTGCGAAGGTTATTGGCGCCGGATATAGCGTTGGAACCGGTTCGGGCACTCAGGCGCTCAGCACATGCGTGGAAGCGCTTGGCATCGGCGCCGGCGACGAGGTGATAACATCGCCCTACACGGATTTCGGAACCATCTCCGCGATTCTT
>CBFGXV010000527.1:0-3082 GCA_965652755.1 uncultured Chryseosolibacter sp.
CTTCCGCGATTTTTCGTTACCGATGGGGTATGGGTATTGGGTCATTCCCGCTTTGTTCTTCAAGATCTTTGGTCCCTATTTCTACACCCTGATCAAGGCACAGGTATTCGTGAATCTGATCTCAGTCATCAGCTTCCGCGCCATTCTCCGGATCCTCAACGTGCCACCGGTAGTGATCCTCCTTTCCGTGATCGTGTATTGTTTCTCCTATGTCTCGTTTAATTTCTGGCCCTGGTACAACAACATGGTGGTTGCGTTCGAACTGGTTGCCATATACTTTACGCTGCAGGCCATTTTCGCCACACACGGATGGAAGCTATGGGTAAATATCGTGCTGGCCGCGTTTTTTGCCTTCTTTACGATGTGGACAAAACAGGACGTCGGAGGTATGGGATTGCTTATCATTTACGGCATCCTGACATACAACGCATGGATCGACAGGTCTATGAAAAAATGGCTGGCGTTTACAGGATTCTATATTGTATTCGCCCTTGCATTTATCCTCCCCGTTCTCAAATACGACTTCGCCTATTGGTTCAACTATGGGCAGCCGCCACACATGTCACGGCTTGTGCTGATGAATTTCCTTAACGAAATTCTTGGATGGGCGTATTGGGAGAAATTCTTTCTGTTTGCGATTATCCTGTTTGTATTGGACAAAGCGCGCGCGGGTCGCGAATTTTTCGAAAACAAAAAGGAGGTATTGTTCGCATTCCTTTGCATCGCAATGATAGCGCAGGCGTGGATCATCCCTGTCACAAGCCCCGTACCGGAAAAAAATGAAGTATTCTTCTACGGCTTTGGCTTCGCATATCTGTTCTCCAACCTGCGCCTCGGCATTGACCTTAGCCGCTGGCCTTATCTGGCGATCTGTCTTCTTCTTGTAGGATTCTGGTGGACGGGCATCTATTGGCGGAATATCCAGCGCCTTATCAGTAGCAAACCGAATGTGGTACAGCGCACTGAAGAGGAGGCCAAACATAAGTACCGCCTTGCTACTGAATACAAGACCATGGAAAAGTTATTCCTGGCCGAGTCCACCCTGGAAGGGATCCGAAAGATCAAGGAGCTCGACATCGTCAAAAACAAAAAAGATCTGCGCGTGCTGAACATGAGCGAACTGACATCACTCGCATATGAAATTCCATTCACTCCGCCTGTGAATCAGCCAATGTGGTATCACCAGACGGTAAGCATCTGGCAGAAAGAGGTCGATGAGTTCTGCGAGAAGATCCGGAACAAGGAATACGACCTTGTGATCTTTGAAACTGTGAACCCGGAAGAAGTGATTAACTTTTTCCCAATGGATGTCAAGGCATGCCTGATGGAACACTATAAACACGAATTCACATTTCTCGCTCCGCGACACCCGGAAAAATCTTATGTCGATGTGTTCACCCTGCCAGAGGATAAATAGTTAATGATATACCTCCATCTTGAATCCTTCACGGTTTAACAACAGATTGAACGCGGGCGAAAAGTGTCGCCAATGAAATGCGGGTCGAACGCTTAGGGGCTAGTTGAAACAGGCTCAAGTCGTACACGATCGTTGCACCGTTCAACAGTGGGAAATGAGTATGGTTAGCGGACCCTTACAAGCTCGCCGTGAGGCTTTTCCGTATCGCGAACATAACGGTAGAAAGCCCGGTCATTATAATACTCAAAAAGCTGTTCATTGATCCGCGGTATCTCAAGAACATAAATCACATCATTCATGAACATCGGATCATTACGGGTGAGATCGCTGGCAGGCATGGGCCTTATCGGGCTCGTAGCAGAAGCTACAAACACGACGGCGTTCTGTATCTTCTGCTCCCTGACAAGGTCATAAAGATCCTGTCGCTGATCAATGATCTTTCCCTCGCGGTGGGCAATAAATGGTAATTTGACTAAAGGAAATAAAAGCGAAGCGATGAGTATGGCTGTAGCCCATTTCTCGCGAGAAGCTACTACCCTGCTCACCACAAAAACAATAACAAACGGCAACGCTTCAAAAAGGAAACGCGGTCCGTACTGATTTCCGCCTATCTGGTAATAAAAAAAATATCCGATCACCAGGGCCAGGAACGTATAATCCTCGGGTTTGGCAAGGCGGTCCACGGGCGATTTGATCTTCCGGTAGAGATATACAAGGTACAAGAACAAGAGACCTGGAGAAGTCCAATACACAAACATGAACGTTCTCCTGACAAGGTGTTCCATGCCCTGGAGAAAACTATGACCTTTTACAAAGCCGATCTGTTCACTGGGGTAAGCCCACATCGTTACGGGCATAAATGCATTCCCGGTTATCGAGTAATTGTACCACAACAGGTAGGCCATGCATGGGACGCTCCCAATGCCCATCAGTATAAAAAGCCGGATTACGCGCCAGCGGTAATCCACAATGAGACTGATCAGGAAAGGAACAAAGATCAGTAAGGCGGTATAATACCTGATCACAACGACGAACGCGAGAAAGAACCCCGCCAGCACTGCATATATGAGTTTGTTCTTTTCGCGGTACAGATAAATATTAAATACAAACAGGAGTACGATCAACAGGCATGAGACATGGGAGAAATAGGATGCGCTGTTAAAGAGGTAAAACCCGCTGAGTCCAAGTGCGAAACAACTCCACACCGCCACGGTTTTCCCGTAGTATCGATTGGCAAACAGGTAAAAAACAACAAGACTGACCAGCCCGAGCAACGGATTGACGAGAGCCGGATGCATTCCGATCTCAAAAGCGCCGCTCAGTACCAGCGGCCAGCCTGGAGGAAAGCGGCTTACTATAATGCCGTCGTGTTGGGCGATATTGTTGTTATAGAAAAAATCGGGTAGATCGTGAGCTCTTTCCCAAAGCTTGTCGCGGCTGAACATCTCAGCCTGGAAAATGTAGGCGTATTCGTCCGAGGAGTTGGGAAACCCCTCGAGAACATAGTTGGTAATGAGGAGCGTTATGAGAAAATAACCGCACGCAACAAGCATGACGTAATACTTCACTTTCGCACCTGATGTTACCCTCAGATGCCGGTCCAGCACATTGTTTGAAGTGTACAAAGCCAACAAAAGACTTATAAGAAAAAACAAACCTACCCAC
>CBFGXV010000528.1:0-3080 GCA_965652755.1 uncultured Chryseosolibacter sp.
TAAAAGAAGAATTGAAATAGATCGGTCCGCATTGCCAATCCTTCGTATGCTCAAAAACTATTTCCTCGTTACGGTGCGCAGCCTCATGAAGAAGAAAATGTTCGTCTTCATCAACATCCTCGGCATGGGACTGGCCGTCGCACTCTGTATCCTGGCCTACATCAACTGGAGTTTTCGCCATGAATGGGATGGAGACCAGCCGAACGCGGAAAAGATCTACCGCGTCCAGTTCTGGCACGATGTCAACGGCGAAAGACAGCAGCATGGAGTATCACCCATGCCGCTGGCCGATCATATCCGGGACAAAGTATCGGATGTCACGCGATTCCATCTCGAATACTGCAATATGCGCATCCGAGAGGATCTCTTCAGCACCCAGATGGCTTACGCAGACTCTTCTTTTTTTGATATGTTCTCCGTGGAGATGAGACATGGGCGCATTGAAGATTTTAAAGACCCCAGCAACCTCATCATCAGCGATGAGCTGGCCCGGAAATATTTCAACCGCGAAGACGTGGTGGGTGAACAGATTACCCAACTGAACTTCGGGCGGGAGAAGGAATTCACCATCGCCGGCGTATTCAAGAAATGGCCTCTGAACTCAAGCTTTGGTTTCGAAGCAATCGCACTCCTTGATAATTACTGGGACAGGCGCATCCATGTCGCGCTGAGGGACGGCGACTGGAAGCAAATGGCCACCACGTTGTTGCTGATCCCGGACCAATCGGATATTGAAACTGTAACGGCGCAATTGCAGGAATACAAGGAAGCTCACAACACCGCCAGGCCGGACCTGAAAACTGACGGATACTTTCTTGCAAACTTCGGGGCACTCACCCGCAGCGGAAGCCACCCGCTCGCCATCAAAGGTAATCAGCTCCGCAATGGCCAGCCCGACGCTGTAGTCACCCTTCCCATTGTCATGGCCGTAATGCTTCTTTTGCTGGCATGCTTCAATTTCATGAACACTTCCATTTCACTGTCGAGTCAGCGCTTGAAGGAGATCGGTGTGCGCAAGGTAATGGGAGGTCTTCGCAAGCAACTCGTGCTGCAGTTCATGGGCGAGAACTTCTTCCTTTGTTTTCTCGGATTCCTCGCGGGGCTGCTCATCGCTGAGTGGCTGGTTCCGGCCTATGACTCGTTATGGCCGTGGCTCGCGCTCGACTTCAGTTACGCAAACCACGCGACTTTGCTACTCGTGTTGGTTGGGCTGTTGTTTGTTACCGCGATTGTTGCAGGAACATATCCCGCCTTCTATGTGACGTCATTCGAACCTGTGAGCATCCTCAAGGGAACGTCCAGACTTCGGGGCACGAGCTGGCTAACCCGGACGCTACTGGCTTTTCAATTCACAATCTCCCTCATTACGATCATCTTCGGGGTGGGCTTCTACAACAATGCAAAATACCAGCAGACCTACGACCTCGGGTTTAATACAACGGGAGTTATTTCGGTATGGCTCGCCGGCGAGAGTGCTTTCAACACATATAGAAATTCGATCGAGGGTCACGACGACGTTTTAAGTATCGGAGGAACCAAACACCACGTGACGAACTGGTACCACTCAGGGGCTGTGCGTTATGAATCGATCGACAAGCAGGTTGACGTGATGGAGGTTGGCGAGAATTACATGGAAACGGTCAACATCCAACTTGTTTCCGGCCGCAGGTTCATGAAAGATTCGGAAACAGATAAGAGCGAGTCAGTCATAGTCACGGAAGAATTCGTCCGGCAGTTTGCATGGAACGACGGCGGGGTGGGAAAGCGCCTCGTAATGAATGACACGGTTCCGCTGTATGTCATCGGCGTAGCCAGGGATATTTACGTCCGCAGTCTTTTTCAACCTGTTCAACCGTTGATGCTTCGGTATACTGACGCGCGCAATTATGCCCAGATCGTTGTGAAGGTTCCCGCGGAAAAGATGGCTGAGACTAATCTTTATCTTGAAAAAAAGTGGAAGGAAGTATTTCCCAACGAATTGTATAATTTCCTGTACATAGATTATGCACTTCAACGCACGAATGAAACCAACGCCAATGCCGTGATCATCTTTGGGTTCCTGGGCTTTTTTGCGGCACTCATGTCGGCGACAGGGCTGTTCACCCTTGTTTCGCTGAACATCCTTAAACGCATCAAGGAGATCGGGATCCGCAAGGTATTGGGTGCCTCGGTTGTCAATGTCGTGGGCGTGATCAGTCGCGAGTTCCTGATCATTTTGTTGTGCGCTTCGGTGCTGGGAGGCGCCATCGGTTATTTCATGGTGGACAAGACGATGCGATCAGCGTGGCAATATTATGAAAAAGTAAGTATCATCACGCTGGGTGCATCCATCGGAATCATTCTCCTGCTCTCTATTCTTTCGGTCGGACTAAAAACCATCCGAGCTGCGCGTATGAATCCGGTGAAGAATCTGAGGATGGAGTAATAATTACCAGGCGGCATACGATCTGAATTTTAGCCAACTGAAAGCTCGGCCTGGCGTGGCTGAGCCGGTTGATGAAATGCCGCAAGAATGTTCGCGCACTTTAGAATAATGATACGCCGTCCGTACTTTTGAGTGTCGTTTCTTACCATACATTTCCTATATTAAAGGCAGTTTACACGTATATGAAGTACCTGTTCTGTCTTTTTTTTTCCGCTTACTGCCTTTTACTAACGAGTTGTTCCGGCCCCGGAGATCATCCTGCTCCGGTCTCAGAGGAACAGCGCAAAGAAATTGAATCCGCGGTGATCAATCGCTTCAACGCGATGATCATGTACGCGGAAGCTGGCGAGCTCGAAAACATTCTGATGCATTTCGAACCCTCCGGGCCAGGAAGCTACATCGAGGGCGGCACACGTTATGCTGCCTTGCCCGACATGATGCTGAATTACCGCGCTACATGGAAGGTCAAAAAGCAGGATTATGGGATCCCGGTCACAAAGGTGCATGTGTTGTCTCCGGATTATGCGTTGGTCACCTCCTCATCCACATTAAACACAACGACGCGCGAGAACGTTGTGTTCCAACCCAGGCCCTGGTCGGTTACGACACTGTGGATGCTGAAGGACGGACAATGGTTCATTCACTCTTTCCATCA
>CBFGXV010000529.1:0-3079 GCA_965652755.1 uncultured Chryseosolibacter sp.
CCAGCAAACTTACCAGTGATGATGCCGGCCTGGTCATCGTATCGCAAAACCTCAACATATCCCGAATGGTAAGTCAGCGGATCATCGTCCTGGAGATGGCTTCCCTGAACAATCTCACCGTTGATAACCTGGGAGGTCGACACATAACAGTTCTCCTCATTCCACTCCACACGTCCTGTGGTTTTACCAGGATACATGATTGTAACCAGTACTTCCTGACCACTCATTTCCCCGTAAAAGCTGATGATATTCAGGTCTTCGTCCGCGATATAGACAGGCATTGCCGTCTCATCCGTTGTAAACTTACTATTGGCGTAAGGTCCGCCATCCAGGGTGACCTCACAGCCACCGCGTTTCTCTTCCGCAGAATCGTCTTCTTTACAGGCGCCAACGATCAACAGTGCCACCAGTATCAACGCGTACTTCATCTTCCAGAACATTTGAATTGTATTTAGTTCTAAGCGAGATAAAGATAACCACTTAACTAGCGGGCAAGCAAACTTTAACACGTTCTCTGCTAAATTTTTTAACCGAACGGACCGGCAGTTATTTGCATGACCGCCGCATGGGATTAATTACCTGACTATAGAAGGGTACATCATAAAGTGTAATCAGCTTATCCTGGATGACGCAATCGCGTTAGCAAAACTCCGTTAACTTCTCTATCATTATACCTACCTTAAACCATGAACCTTCCTTTGCGACTCTTGCCTGTTGCTCTTTGTCTTTTAACGGCATTCCTGTTTGTTGAATGCCATTCCGACAATGAGATCGTCTTTTATTGTGATGAAGACAACGACCTGTATCAACTATCAAGATCCGCGGGCAAGGATTGCCAGAACTATTCTGACATCGGACAAGCCCTCAGGCAATGTGAGCCCAATGGTGTATTGCTAATCCTGGCAAAGGATTATCCCTCGAAAAAGACAATCCTGCCTGAATCATTCTACGACGTTGTGGAAGAAAAAAACCTGAGGGTCTACGTGGAGTTCCCTGACCGATTGGCGTCAGCGACTACCGGCGACATCAGGTCAACAAGAAAAGAACGTCTGGTGGTCAGCTCGGATTTCTTTGGAAGCAAGACGCCGCCGATGACGATCCTCGATGCAGGCTTGTTCGCTTACGTCGATGTACCCGACAGAACGAGCCACCTCCGGGGCGGTAACGTTGCGGGGTTTGACAAGGCTGTCTACAGTTTCGAAGGTATCGACGACTTCCCCGTGCTTTTTGAAGAAAACAACGTACTCGTGTCCACGACAAAGTTGAGTGATTTCAACAAGAGCCGTTACGCACCGATACACGGCTGGAAAAATGCTATTAGCGGGATCCTTTCATTTCTCGCCATCGACCTGGACTCCACAAAACTGGCGTGGGATCCAATCGTGAAGCCTGCTTATGCAAAGGACGAGGAACTCCGGGAAGATGCCTATCCCCTGGCGGTAAAGCGCGGCGTAGAATGGTACTTCAAAGGACGCTTTCTGATCCATCCTGAGTGGAAAGCACAATGGCAGAAGATCGATACCCTGGCCCTCCCGGTAGGTCCTCCGATGGACCTCACATTGCCGTCCGGCGACGGGTCGCTCGGCGTCATGGAAGGACATTACTCCTACATCAATCCCGACGGAAGCCAACCGTACCGCTACTGGCTGAGAGCCGATTGCACGGCCGAAGCTGCGATGGCCATCGCGATGGGCAGCGATAGTTCCAACGCGAAGAATCTCAACGTCTCGGAAAATCTTTTGGACCTGATCTTCAATACAGACGCCTTCAAAACACCGACGAGCAAAGATCCGGATATGACCTCATACGGTTTGACGGGCTGGGCAAATACCCGGAAGGCCAGGTACTACGGCGACGACAATGCGCGCGTCCTGCTTGGCGCGATCATGGCATCCCAAAGGCTTGAGACTAATAAATGGGATAGACAGATCGTCGAACTGATCCTCGCCAACTTCAGAACTTCCGGCGAGAAAGGGTTTCGCGGAAACGCGCTTACGGGTGACAAGCTGGATGAAACGACCTGGCAACAGCTGATGAAAGGTCAGCTCGAGAATACCGCTCCGCATTATGAGTCGTGGTTGTGGGCGACGTACCTGTGGCTGTACGACAAAACGAAGTATCCGGCCTTGTTGGAGAAAGCAAAGAAAGCAATCAGCATTACCATGCAGGCCTATCCTGACAAATGGAAATGGGCCAATGGCATCCAACAGGAAAGGGCAAGAATGATCTTACCGCTTGCATGGCTCGTCCGCGTTGAAGATACGGAGGAGCACAGAAGCTGGCTCAATCGCGTCTGCAATGATCTTCTCAGGAATCAGGTGGCATCCGGCGCTATCCGGGAAGAGTTGGGGTCGAACGACAAGGGAAAGTACGGCGCGCCAGCGTCCAATGACAAATATGGTACGAATGAGGCCCCTGTGATCCATACCAATGGCGACCCCGTTGCGGATATGTTGTACACCAGCAACTTTGCATTCTTCTCCCTGAACGAGGCAGCGCAGGCTACGGGAGACGCAAAACTGAAAGACGCCGTGCGACGTCTCGGCGACTTCCTCGTGCGGATACAAAGCACATCTGCAGGAAGAGCCGATCTGGATGGATGCTGGTTCAGGGCTTTTGATTATGACCATTGGGAGTTTTATGGATCGAATGCCGATCACGGATGGGGCGCATGGGGTACCATTACCGGATGGACGCAAAGTTTTATCGTTACGACCCTGGCGTTGACGCACGACGAAACGAGCTATTGGGATACCACCAAAGGCACGAGTATCGGCTCCGCGATGGAAGATTCGTGGTCATTGATGTTGCCGGGAGTTGCGCATTGATGGATGGTTGCCGATTGAAATACATGGGTCATAATCTCGTCCCGACGGGATTTCCGGCCCGGGGAACGTGTGTCAACAAAAGCCATTTGCGCAGGACCCATTCTCCGAAAGCAAGCATCGGGTTATCATGACGCCTGCCCCCTACCCTATAAGGCCGTCCCGACGGGACTTCGTGAACTTCCAACAAAAATTTCTACCATAAGGCCGTCCCTACGGGACTTGGATTTCTTACCAATGCCTTCGTTCTACCA
>CBFGXV010000530.1:0-3073 GCA_965652755.1 uncultured Chryseosolibacter sp.
TAATTCACGAGATTGAAATAGAAAAGCGCGCGAAGAAATTTGGCCTCACCCGTCATGCGGCTTTTCAAACCTTCATTCATCTGGATTGCGCCGATCCGGTCCAGAAACGTATTGGCTCTGCCTACTCCCTGATAAGCCTGATTCCATTTGCTGCCAATCAATCCGTCGGTCGTAATATGCACACCCCGTGCAAGCGGACCCACTCCTCCATTCTCGTTGTATCCCCATCCGTTGGGCGTGATCAGGTCTGTTTCGTAGACCCAATTTCCCCCGTAGAAACCTCGCAGCGATTCATAGACACCGGAAAGTCCGGCGCTCGCGTGCTCTTCAGTCTTCCAGAACGTTTCCACACTATACTGATCGGCGGGATCGATGTCCAGATTGTCTTCATTACAACTTGAACCTATTACAAATAGCAAGGCGAGTAAACTCAGTCTCTTATATTGAAAAAAGGATTTCATAGTAAAATGATTTTAGAATGTTGCGTTAATGCCCATTGTATAAGTCTTCACGGTGGGATATTCGTAGAAGTTCACACCGTTGATATTCTTCTCCGGATCAAAGTCCTTCATCTTGCTGAATGTGAGAAGATTTTGTCCGTTCACATAGAATTTCAGATTTCTCACGCCGATCCTGCCCGTGACACTCTGGGGAATGGTATAACTGACTTGCACATTCTTCATTCGCAGATAAGACGCATCGCGTAACCAGAAGTCGGAGTTCCGAAAATTTTCATTCACGCTGCTTTCGTACGTGGTAAGGATGGGAAGACGTGCATTCGGATTTTCGGGAGTCCATGCGTCAGTGATCCATTCTTTGGTGACAGCAGTGCCAAACCAGAAAGGTTGCGCCGCGATAAGGGATGCATAGGTATTGATGTTCTGCACTCCCTGAAAGAACGCGCTTACTTCAAATCCCTTGTAACCGAGATTCAGATTGAACTGGTAAGTATATTCCGGTATAACACCCCCGTTAATCACACGATCATCCTCTGTGATAAAACCATCCTCATTGGTGTCCTGGTATTTCAGATATCCGGGTTTGGTTGCTGCGGTCTGAAAGGGACTGTTGTCGATCTCCTCCTGCGTCTGGAAGATGCCGATTGCATGGATCAGGTTGAATGAATTTATTGGATAGCCTTCCTTGATGATCGTCGATCCGTTGAAGATCGTTTGGCCGTTAAGGTCAACCACTTCATTCCTGATCTTCGTTACGCTGGCGTCCACCCTGTACGTGAAATCATTGATCTGGTTCCTGTAATTGACGCCAAGTTCAAATCCCGTGTTATCAACCGTACCGATGTTGCGGATAGGCCCGGCGAGATTACCAACCTGTGACGGGAGGTTGACAGCGCGCAGGATGTCTGTAGTACGTTTCTTGAAGACATCAAAGACAACATTTACGCGGTTTTCAAGGATGCCCGCGTCGATACCTGCGTTCGTGATGGTCGTTGTTTCCCAGGTAATGTTCGGGTCGTTGTATGCCGTGACGGCAGCGCCAGAAGTCACGTTGGATCCGAAGGAATAGTCGCGGCCAAGGCTCATGAGGTTCAGGTAGCGGAACAATCCGATCCTTTCATTACCGAGTTGTCCCCACGATCCGCGCAACTTCAATTCACTTAGCCAGGAGACATTCTCGAGGAAGCTTTCTCTTTCCAAACGCCATCCGGCGGAGAAAGAAGGAAACAAACCCCAACGCTTGTCGCGCGCAAAACGCGATGACCCGTCGTACCTGAAGTTCGCCTCAAACAAATATTTCTCTTTGAAATCGTAGCTCAACCTTCCGAAGTATGAGTTGAGCTTAGATTTGTTGGAAGTACTGAAGACCGCCGGATTGCTTGATCCCGCATTCAACTCGTAAAGGTCGTTTCCGAGGTAGCCTTCATTCTGCGCCCAGAATATTTCATTGCCGAAAGATTCCATACTCATTCCGGCGAGCGCGGTCAGGTTGTGTGTTTCATTGAAGGAATGTGTCCAGTTCAAGGTGTTGAAAACGGTCGTATTCATTTCTCCGTCCATTGTCTTCCGGGTGCCCCGGTTGGTCTGCGCCACCGCCATAGCGTCGCCATTGAAAGGAACACGTGTGGGATCCAACGTCTTGTTCTGGTAAAGGTAGATGTCCGGAACAAACGTTGTGTTCACCTCATCGGCTTTGTTGATGCCGAGGTTGACCTTGTAGGTGATATCAAATGGAAGTGTGTATTCGGCAAACAGATTTAACAGATAGCGCTGCTGCGTCGTATGATTCTCACCTTCCGTCGCCAGTACGATTGGATGCCTGAAAATATTATGGCCAGTCGACCTTACGAAAGTATTGGCATACCTGCCATCTTCCAGGTAAGTAGGGTGGAACGCCTGCGCTTTCAGGATGGATCCCATCAGATTCTGAACTCCAGCTACAGGCTCGTCAATGTTCCGGTAGTTCACGCTTATGTTGCTACCTATCTTCAATCTTTTGGCTGCCTGCGCAGTGGCGTTGAATCCGAGAGAATACCTGTTGGATCCTGAGCCCATCATGACGCCTTCCTGGTCGAGGTATCCGAGTGATAGTGCATACGTTACACTTTCAGCGCCGCCTGAGAACCGCAGGTTATGTTCCTGGATCGGTCCCGGATCAAACATAATATCGAACCAGTCATTGTTGGGATAGGTATATGGGTCTGTCGCCATGCCCGCCCTGTATTCATCAATGAGCTCATCGGAATAATCAACGATGAGACGTCCGCCATTGATCATTGCCTTGTTACGGAGCTCCATAAACAACACCGGATCCTTCACTACGTCGGGCAGATAATTGACAATCTGCGCGCCAGCATACCCGTTGTAGTTGACCGTGAACTTGTCCTGCGTTCCCTTCTTTGTTGTAACCAGTATCACACCGTTGGCAGCCCTCGAACCGTAAATCGCAGCGGAGGCGGCGTCTTTCAGTACAGAGATACTTTCGATGTCATTGGGATTCAGATCAGCGAGGGGATATTCAATACCGTTGACAAGCACAAGCGCGTTGTTGTCGTTTAGTGTGCCCTGTCCGCGAATACGGAATCGCTTGCCGGCCGACGTGCCGGGGGGGATGC
>CBFGXV010000531.1:0-3067 GCA_965652755.1 uncultured Chryseosolibacter sp.
TTGGGCCGGTTTGGTTGTTTCCTGTTTAGTAGTCCTGGCTTTTTTTACAGGTGCGGTGCTTTTGAAGTTGATCCGGTAAATTGTATCTCCCCATTTGGTGCGGATACCTTCATCTTCTTTGGCGACCAGGGGAACCTTCTCGATGGAAGCTTCAAATGCACGTGCATCGTACCTGATTATGAAATCTTTTTGGGAGGAATTCTCGCCCGTGAAGTGTACAACCACCTGGCCGGGTGAACGAACTTCAGAAGGGCTGCTAGTCATCATGTGTTGCACAACGGAAGAAGATGTGCGAAGATCCGCGTCGTCAGTAAGCACAACATTCCTGCCCCGGTTGAGTTGCAGTGTGCGTTTCCATCTGTTGATGCCGGCCTCCTGCGGATAAGACGGAGAGATATCAAGTGAAAATTGCGCAGTGCGATTGTCGGCCTTGTAGGTAACGTTATCGGCCTTGAAGGCGGGGCCCGGCGATTGTGTTTGTCCGTTGACCGTAGGAACATTGTGATAATCGGAACGATTGTACCAAATCTCGTAGCGGCGATCGCTGAATGTTTTCCGTGTGTATGTTCCGCGGCCCACATCGATGAGCAGCGGTAATCCGTCATAGAATACCACGAAGTTTCCAATGTCGTTGTGGTTGTGACTCTCATCATTGTTTCCGCCTTTTGCGGCGACGAAAAATCCATCCGTTGTCCCCGCGTTATCGCGCGCTGCCATCACCTGGATGTCCGGTAACCAGACATCTTTTGGCAGTGGTAATCCCTTTGGCGAATTGCGGAACTCCTCTTCAATAAAAACTCCAAAAAGATTCCGGAAGTAGTGAAACCTGCTGATCGACCCGGAAGGTGGTTCATGGTAATAGGCACCAAAGCGCACCATATCCGCATCACCGATGTCCTTACCAAATCTGTAAATCATATTGGCAGACATGTGAGGTTGCGGGTCGGCATCGGCAAAATTCAGGAAGTATTTCTCACCGATCTGCGCGCGGTAAATGAACATGCCCATGTTCCTGACTTTTTCATCCTTGTAAACGTAATCGAACGCACCCTTCGAGGCCAGATTGAGCAGGGATATATTGTCATATAAAGACGCTGCTGCGGCTCCCCAATAGCTCGGCCCTTCGTCACAGCCGCCGTCAAGGGGATGCGGGTTGAGGAAGTTGTCCAGCACCTGCAACGCTTTGGCTACGCCTGCAGTGCGCGCTGATTCATCTTTCTCCAGGAGCAGAACAGTGTTCAACCAATTCGAGCATATCCATGGATTCCAGTTGTTGGGCCGCCTGCCATTGGCATTTGAAGTCATCCAGCCGTGATGTTTATTCATGAGAGGCTGAAAGATCCTGTAGTTGGTTTCGTTGTAAATCCGTTTTCGCAGCTGCGGGGATATCGCGTCGAGCCGGGGGCCTAAAAAGTAATCGACCCAGGCCAGGAGTGTTCCGGTCTCCGCCGCAAACAAGTCAACGAAAGGACTGGATGTATCCACCAGTCCGGATATCTCTTTCGTTTTCGGCAGGTGAGCTGGTACGCCCCAGAATGATTCCTCGCATATTGACCATACCCCATCGACGATCTGATCCACAAACCGTCCCTTGTTTTCGTAGATCTCGGCAAGCAGTAACGTACCGAGTACTTCGCGCTTCTTAAAACTGATTCCCTGGTATTCGTCGCGATCGCCTGTTCTTTCTATCAGCAGCGAGACCGTTGCCGGAATGTAGGGCCATTTGTAATCGCTGTACGATTCGGCCTTGACCAGATATGATCTCATCATTCCCTGATCGGCTTTTGACCAGCCCTCGCGGTCATCGATCTTTGGAAATGGTGTCCATTCGGCCTGTGGGATCAATACCTTCCGCAATTCATCGGTTGAGAATTTGCCGCTGAGCAGGTCCTGTTGCTGTGCATAGCTCGACATCGATGCGATACAAAAAGCGATGACAGCTAAAATGGAGGGTTTCATGGGTCTGGATTAAAATTTATAATTCCTTTAGTGATTGAGATATACAGGGCGCCGACTGTGACAGTGTCGATGCTACTTGCGCCTGTGAAGTTTCACTTCTTGCTTGTCCATCTCGAAAGGCAACGGCCACACACCGCCGGCTTCGTCGCCTATATAAAGATAGGACGGGCTGAACTTATTCGGGTCGCCATCGGACCAGAAATACATGAACGGCGATTTTCCGTTGACGACTCGTCGCACATAGTTATGATTTCTTTCGCTGTGTACCGTGATCTGTCGTTTTCGTTTCCATGTCGATCCTTCATCCGTGCTTTCCCAGATAACGACCTCTCCTCCCGACCCGTACGGCTGCGGTCCGGGGTCAGTCGGTGCGATCAAACGCCATACCTTTCCGTCGAGAAACAGACTGCCCATGTCGTAGTTGTGATCGGACTCGGTAATTTTCTTGTCCACCCATCGGCCGTCCTTCCTGAACAATACATGCCATTCACGAAAACCATTTTGCGGACCCGGTTGATGTCCATCGCTGGTGACATAAAGGCAAACAGGATTCCCTTTTTTATCTGCTACCGCGTCACACAGGTAGACATTTTTCTTTAGCGCCTGATAATCCATCACCCGGGCGGATGACGCAATATCCTCCAGGGGCAACCGAAGTTTTTCTCCGTCCGCCGTAATAAAAGTCTGGCCGAAATCCAGCGATTGTACAAAATATATATTCGTCCGTTTGTCGACGTCACCGTTGGGATGCCAGTTAAAGAAAGTAAAGATCTTGCTACCTGCAGCGTTGCTGACCTGATAATGTCCGCTCTTCTCATAGGAAGGTTTCCTGATCCCCGCCAGCTTAATATCCTCAGACCATGTCCTTCCATCGGCACTCGTTTCAAAATAAAGCTCGCGAACACCGGTGTATTTCGTAAAAAAATGAAAATAACCTTTCCCTTTAATGTACATCGGTTGGGGATAAGTCATCACTTCTTCCGTCACTTTGTCAAAATAGCTGATATCGTATGGTTGCGCACTGCGGTATTTGAAGCCCTTGCGACTTGTACTTCTTCCGCTCACAAAGACCCATATATAGCCTTCCGGGTCTATCATCAGGCTTGGG
>CBFGXV010000532.1:0-3064 GCA_965652755.1 uncultured Chryseosolibacter sp.
CAATTGCAGATAGCTAATTATCAACCACTTAACATAAAAGACGGGCGCTTACAAAGTTTTCTCATGGCATATTGCTCGTCGCGAACCGATCGGTACGTGAAATGCAGTATCCATACAGCATGGTTTAAGGGTCTTACACTATGAGGAGGTAGGTTGGTTTTAGTCGGTTAAGGCCGTTCGCCTTTTGGTGGATGGCCTTTCCTATTTACTGGCTGGAGAAGGAGAAACCGTTTTTCTACAGCGACTCAACCCGTTCACCGCGCTTGCTGATCAGCGCAAGTCCCAGGAAAGTGATGACGCCGTTGATGAGTAATACTTCAAGTCCTAGCCTGTAACCATTGAACCAGAGTGGCGAAAGAATACTCAGTACGTAACACAGGATCGGTGACAAGACGCAAACAATCGGTACAAGCCTGTCCTTGACCTGTAGTCGCGTAAAGATCCCGAAGGTGAATAATCCCAGAAGCGGTCCGTACGTGTAGGTTGCAATACCAAGCACTGCGTCGATCACGCTTCGTTCGTTGATCTCGCGGAATATAACAATGATCACAAGGAAGAGCAGAGAGAATCCGAGGTGCACCAGAAACTTCTGCCGGTTCTTAACATGTTCCGGTTTGTCCTTGAAGTTGAGGAAGTCGATGCAAAAAGAGGTAGTCAATCCTGCGAGGGCGGAGTCGGCGCTTGCGTACGAAGAGGCGGTAATGCCGAGCAGGAAAAATATTCCAACGACCAGGCTGAACTCATTGAGTGCGAGCCTGGGAAATAATTCATCCGTGTAGGGCGGAATGGCCAGGTTGTTCTGCTCGCTGTACATGAACAACAAGGCTCCGAGTGTGAGGAACAAGAGGTTCACGATCACGAGAATGATGCTGAACCAGAACATGTTCTTCTGTGCATCTCCGAGTGTTTTACAAGTGAGGTTCTTCTGCATGATCTCCTGGTCCATGCCGGTCATGGTAATGGTGATGAGCGCTCCACCGATAAATTGCTTGAAGAAGAACATTGGCGAGTTGGGGTCCTCGAAGTAAAATATCTTTGAATACTTACTCTCCTTGATGGCGTCGATCATTTGCGGGAAAGACATTCCCAGGTCATCCGATATCTGCCATACCGCGACACACACTGCGGTGACGAGGAAAAACGTCTGGAAGGCATCGGTGTACACGATCGTTTTGATACCGCCTTTGATCGTGTATACCCAGATCAAAACAAGCGTGGTGGCGACTGTGACAAAAAATGGGACGCCCCATGCATCGAAAAGAAATAATTGCAGCACCGCGGCGGCGAGATAGAGTCTCAGGGCGGATCCAAGTGTTCTGGAGATCAGGAAGAAAAAAGCGCCTGTCTTATACGACCAGAAATTAAATCTTTTCTCAAAGTATGTATAGATCGAGATAAGGTTGAGGCGGTAGTACAGAGGCATCAAAACGCCGATGATCACCCAGTAGCCCAGCAGATAGCCCAGCACGACCTGAAAATATCCGAAGCCGATCGCGCCGACATTGCCCGGCACGCTGATGAATGTTACGCCCGACAGGGATGAACCAATCATGCCGAATGCCACCAGGAACCACGGCGACTGCCGGTTGGCGGTAAAGAACGTTGTGGTATCCGCCCCGCGCGACGTGACGAACGAAATTATGATCAGGACGGTGAAATAAATTGCCAGGATGGATACGACCAGAATGGGTGTCATGCGGGTAAAAAAGTGTGAATCGGCGGTAAATAAAATGCCAATGAAAAAGGATTTGCCATTAAATCCAAATATGGCCCCGCTTTGACGTAAAAAACGGCCGCGAGTCCGCGTTTCAGAACTTAATGAGCGTCAAAATGTTTAACTTTGTACGACAATCGGCATATCATATGAAACCATTGCATAAGCAGGAAGAACAAGAGCTCGTGGATGTTATGGAGGCGGTGGAGACCACTGAGCTGATGGATCTCGTCGTGTTCAATGATGACGTGAATACGTTTGATCATGTGATCGCAACATTGATCCGTGTTTGCCAACATACGCCGGAACAGGCGGAGCAGTGTACTTTTCTCATCCACTACAAGGGTAAGTGCGCGGTAAAGTCGGGAAGTTTTGACTTCCTGCGTCCGTTCCGCGAAGCGATCTGTGAAGCAGGTATCGATGCCAGAATCCTGTAACGCATTCAAAACCAACGGTGGACTTTCCTTCCAAACTTATTGAAGAGGCGGTAAACCAGATCTCGAAGTTACCGGGGATCGGGAAAAAGACCGCGCTCCGGCTTGTGCTTCACCTGATCAAGGACCGGCCTGAGAACACCTTTGCCCTCACGGAGGCGCTGAATAATCTAAGGTCGCGGATCAGGTTTTGTACATGCTGCAATAACATCTCTGACACGGAGATCTGCCATATCTGCACCAGCCATAAACGCGAGCGCTCCATCATCTGTGTTGTCGAGGATACGCGCGATGTCATGGCCATCGAAAATACAGCCCAGTATATCGGCATGTATCACGTACTCGGAGGTGTTATTTCTCCGATAAACGGGGTGGGTCCCGCCGACTTGAAAATAGAATCCCTCATCACGCGTCTTAACGGCAGCGAATCACAGGTCCGGGAAGTGATCCTCGCCCTGAGCCCTACCATGGAAGGTGACACCACTGCCTTCTATATCAATAAACGGATCAAGGATCTTCCGTTGAAGATCAGTGTCATTGCCCGCGGGGTACCAGTGGGAGGCGACCTTGAATATGCTGACGAGATCACACTTGGCCGCAGTATTGTCGGAAGAACGTTGTTCGGTTAAGCACATCGATCCGCGTCGGAAGTCAGCGACTTCAAAAGTTAAAAACCAATAAACAATCACAAAAATTATTGTTTTCTTTGCGCCTGCGCGCCGGAATGCGTATTGAATGTCCGGCAAAAGCTTGGAAAACGAATGCATCGGGCGCGCGGCAATCCACCAAACAATATGAACAAGTTATCGAATCGCATCAACGCTATTGAGGAATCTGCAACCCTGGCCATGGCTGCCAAAGCCCGGGAATTTAAAAACAAAGGCATTGACGTTATTGGCCTGAGTCTCGGTGAACC
>CBFGXV010000533.1:0-3062 GCA_965652755.1 uncultured Chryseosolibacter sp.
AAGCGGATGACTTGCCGTATGAGAAGACATGCGCAGCCTTGCCTGAAAACTACAAATAAAGTGCTGGCATGTGATCCGGAACGGAGCTGCAGACGCGTGGCGCACTTGTTCTGTTTCACTTCACCGGTTGTTGATGAAGTGAAACAGAATATATTTTCGGATTGCAGTATTTGAAGTTGCAGAGCAGGTTTCAATTGACGGGGGACGGTATGCGGTGGAGGATTATCAATTGACTATTGCCTATACCGACTTGATTTGGAACGTTGACTGTTATACTATGAGGAGACTACTACTGCTTAGCGTTGTGGTATTGTCTGCGGGAAGTTATGCCCGTGCACAATCCACCTGCGCACAAACCTTGCGACTGGCCCAGTCGATCTACGATCAGGGGCGCCTTCACGAGCTGCCGCAGCTACTCCAAAAATGTCTGGAGGATAACAGCTTCAATACCGAAGAGAAGGTAAATGCCTACAAGCTTCTCACGCTTACATACATTTATCTGGAAGAACCCGTAAAAGCTGACGAGCATATGCTCGCGCTTCTGCGCACCGACACCGAGTTTAAGGTGAATGACGCTGTTGATCCCGCCGAATTCGTCGCACTTTATAAAACATTCAGGACTTATCCGATCTACAGGCTGGGCGTGAAGCTCGGCGCTATTGCGACCGGCCCCTCCGTTGCAAGTTCCGATTACGCGGACGACGGCACCAACACATCTTCGCACAACTATGGGTTCTCAGGAAGTATCTCGTCAGAGATACCATTGTCAGGAAAGTTCCGGAAGTTTACACTGAATCCCGAGATCAACTTCCAGTTATTATCCTTCAAGGGTGTGAACGAGGGCGGGGATACTGCGCGTGTCACTTCCGCAACCGAACGTCATTCATGGCTTTCAGTACCCGTCTCACTTCAATATACCCTCCACGAACGGCCCCTGACCAGCTATTATATTTCGTTGGGCGCATCGGCGGATTACCTGCTCACTTCGAAGAAGACCATCATCTCAAATCGCGAGGGCAATTCTGCCATCGACGAGAACTCGATCGCGATAAGTGAACAACGCAATAAGATCAACGCCGCGGCGATGGCTTCAGCCGGGATCAAGCAAAAGATCGGCAAGGGTTTTCTCGTCGCCGAACTTCGTTACAAGATGGGGCTGCTACCAGTGTCAGACCCGTCGGATACTTATGAAAATCCCGTGCTCGTTTTCGATTATAAGTATGTGGATGGTATTTACAAACTGAACACCATCACACTTTCGGTTGGATATCTTATGAACCGGTATAATCCCAGGAAACTCTCATCCCGATAACCATGCATCGCAGAATACAATTAGTCACAGTATTATTGACCCTGCTGTTATCCTGTACCAGATTTGAGGAAGCGGAGATGACCGAGCGTCAAACCTTCGTGCATTTCTACAGCAGCGCCGCCGATTACGTCGGAAACGTCGCGGAACTTGACACCGATGGAGGCTTCATTCTCAGCGGTGAGGTATCAAAAGACGACGGGAGTACCGACGCCCTGATCATCAAAACGGATTCGCGGGGAAGGAAAATATGGGAGAAAGTGATTCCCAAAAGCGTGATCAAGGCGATCAAGCCCTGGGAAAACGGCTACATCATTGCCGGGGATAGTATTCAGGCAAATCCGCAGTCGGCCGAGGTTCATGAACTCATCAATACCTATGCACGGCTCATGCTGCTCGACCATGAGGGTAATACCATCGCGAAGCGCATCTCCACCGCGACCATAACAAGGAGGCAAAACAACGAAGATGTAGTTTTGAATGTGGATTTTCACGGCCAGGCTGTGACCCTCGACGCGGCAGGGAGCATCATCATGCTCGGAAGCTACCGGGTACCCGGACAAAATGAATCATCGTTCGTGTCGGCATACAATCCCGGTAACATCAGTGACGCAACGTGGAACATTTCCTATGAATCACTGGACCACGACTATATTAATTGCAACAGCATACATGTAACACCTTCATCCACCATTGCGTGGGCGAGCAAAATGCATACGCCGCAGCAAGGCGTTTCCCGCGACTTCGTTAGCATCCCGCACGTGCGTCCGAACTCCGCTCCTATCAATCACACGCTCTTCGGCGCGACCGATACCCGTAATCACTCGGTTGAAGACATGCAAAGATCACCTGTGGGCTATTGCGCGATAGGGACCTACTCGGAGACGAACGGGTTGAATGCAAACATCTATTTCATCCGGATAGATGCCAATCTTAACGTTGTTGCCGGCAGCGAGCGTTACATCGACGGAGAAGACCTGTTGCTGAACAACCGCGTGCTTGGTGTGGGGGAACAGACGAATTCAATAAGTCAGGACGAAGGTCTGGCTGTCACCGCGACAAGCGATGGTTTTGTACTGGCGGGCGCGATTACGAGCACCCCTACCGTTGGAAATGGCGGAAAAGATATTTTGCTCGTGAAGCTCGACGCCGTGGGAAACCTTGTCTGGAAGAGAACGATGGGCGGCAGCGGCGACGAAACCATTACTTCGATCCGCGAAACATCAGACAAGGGTTTGTTGATGTTCGGTACAAATACCATTAATGGCCTCTCGTCAATGATGCTGATCAAGACAGACGGGAACGGCGAAATCAAAGATTAAGCTTCAGGGAACAATACCGGTGTTGATATGAAACATTTCTTATTCGTTTATCTTCTTGCCCTGCCATCGATGCTGCTGGCGCAACCAACGCTGACGTTCAACCCGGCAAACGGGGCAACGGATGTGCCGGTAGGCAATACGCTGACCATTCAATCGGACCAGGCATTGAGTACAACTTCGGGGGTCAATCTGGATGATACGAATGTTGACGCATTCATCACACTGGTAGATGGAAATATGGATCCGGTGCCTTTTGATGCTGTTATCGACGGCCCGAGGACCGAGATCACGATTACACCTGTAACTCCTCTGGCGGAGTTGACTAATTACACACTGACTTTTCAGCCTGTTGAAAATAATGCGGGTCAGGAAACATCGCTTAAAACAATTACCTTCCAGACTGAAGATGCCACAGCACCCGTGTTCAACCA
>CBFGXV010000534.1:0-3042 GCA_965652755.1 uncultured Chryseosolibacter sp.
GCTCATTGTCTGGGAAAATGAACGCAAAATTAAGTATTCTGGTGAAAGCGGAAACCCCAGACCAAAAACATTTGATCCGATTGGCGATCTGATCATCAGGAATTATGCGCCGGTGGATAAGTATGTTGGCTTTCACTTTGCCTGCTTTGACAAACACATATACACGCCGGTGATACGGAAACGTATTCGCGAAGCAGTGGTCACAGACCGCGGACACTATACGGTATACCTCCCGGCCTATGACGACCGGAAATTACTTCCTGTTCTGAATAAGTTTCCTGCCGTGCGCTGGCATGTTTTTTCAAAGCATACGCGTGCGCCATACCATGTCGGAAAGATCTCCGTTTATCCTGTTAACAACCTGGAATTTACTGCCAGCCTGACCTCCTGCACGGGTGTCTTGTGCGGAGCGGGATTCGAAACTCCGGCGGAAGCGCTGCACCTTAACAAGAAATTGCTTGTTGTACCCATGAAAGGACAATATGAGCAACATTACAACGCTGCAGCCTTGAAACAGATCGGCGTCCCTGTAATGAAGCGGATGAAAAAAAAATCGGTCAGGAAGATCGGTGAATGGCTGGATCAGCATCGCACCCCGCACACGCAGTTCGAAAACATTACCGCCGAGGCAGTCGACACGGCCATTGGGCTCGCTGAAGCCGTAAAAGTTAATGACTTCTTAATAGAAACGTAAACTCCGGGTAATCCTTTCCGCTTAATTTCCACGCATAAGCGGAACGAATATGAGCAATGAACATGCGCTGCGGATTTTGCTGGTGGACGACGACAAGGATCTGCTGGAGCTGTTAAAATACAACTTTCAGAAAGAGGGATTTAAAGTCAAGACCGTGTCCAAAGCGACGAAGGCCCTCCACGCTGCGATGACTTTTCTGCCAGAGCTGATCGTGCTCGACGTCAGCATGCCCGATGGCAATGGCATCGAACTATGCAAGGAGATCCGCGCGATCAAGGGCCTTCAAGATTCGTTTATTTTTTTCCTCTCCGCCCGTTCGATCCATGCGTTCAGGAAGGAGGCACTCGAGATCGGGGCGGATGATTTTATCGAAAAGCTCAGCGGCCTGCGTGCCCTGACCAACAAAGTGAATGCGGTGCTGAAGAATAATTTCGTGATCAAGAAAGGTATTTCCGGGTTGGCGGCGAACGAACTGGTGGTGGACAAGAAAGCCCAGGCAGTGTACCTGAAAGATCGGAAGATGCCGATATCCGATCCTGAGTTTGAGATCCTCTTTTTTTTGATGCAGAATCCAAACAAAGTGATTTCACGCGTCAACCTTATCAAGATCATCTGGGGATCCGAAATGTATATGCTGGATTCGTCTGTGCAGACTTACGTCGAGAGCTTACAGCGGAAGATCGGAACCAAATTTATTGAGACGGTGAGCACCGGGCAGTATCGTTTTGTGTATGCCGGCTACTGAGGTCGATTTCCCGGGTGAAGGCAAGGGTCGCGAACAGATCGGCGCTGGGTTTTCTCCGGCGCTCCATTGTTAACGGATCCACGGAATATAATCCGAAATGGTGGCCAGGCCCGAGACTCCATTCAAAATTGTCCCAGGCACTCCAGTGATAGTAACCTTTTACGTCGGCGCCGTCATCGATGGCCCTTGCGAGCGCCTTCATATAATCGCGTATAGCCGAAACTCTCTTTGTGTCATCGCTTGTGCATATACCGTTCTCAGTAATGTAAATTGGTTTTTTGTATTTGTTCCAAAAGCGCATGATGTTTTCGTGCAGGCCGTGAGGGGCGTACTCCCACATATCGTCGGAAGCCTTTCCGCTTTTCTGAAGTTTTTGCGGCGTTGTGATCCGGGTCACAGGAAACGGGTCGAATCCTATCCTTCCGTAATAGCTCATGCCGAAAAAATCCGTCTTTCTGAACAAGTCTTCTGCGCAGGACATATAACACCAGTCCACGATTTTCGCAGGCAGAAAGCCGGGAATGTTGTCGGCCTGAAAGAGGGCGCAGTTGTGAGAAATACCAACAGGCTTTCCGGGATCTTTCTTCCGGATCATATCGTACATCAGGTCGTGCGCTGTGGCTATGTTCCTGATAACCTTGTTCGCTTTCAGAAGATCCTTTTTGAAGGGCGGGAACTCACCGAGGACATAACCCATAGCGGTGTACAGGTTCGGTTCATTGAACGTGTTCCAAAGGGCGACGTATTTCCCGAAAGTTTCAATCAATTGCTCGCCAAAGTCCAGCCAGGCTGAAATATTGGATTTGTTCTCCCAACCCCCTGCTTCTGCAAACCACGACGGATTGGCAAAGTGATGTATCACCATCATGATCTTCACGCCATTGTCATGAAGCGCATCGAACAGCCGCGAATATTCCCCCACAGTTGCCTGATCAAAAGGAGCATGGGGCCTCCGTTGGAGCTTACTCCACATCAGACTCATCCGGTAGTGCGGCGCCAGAGAAGCTATGATCCGCGCATCCTCAACAAAATACTTTTCATGATCGGTAGTTCGATTGAAAATATGGCCGTCTCTGGACTTCACACCGTGCCAGTCATGCTCGAAAGCAGTTTCGACCTGGTACGACGAAGTGCTGGTCCCAAAAATGAAATTGTCCGGAAATCTGATTGTCATTCTGCAAGGTAAGTTCTTACTTCCTGGTGATAGCAGGGTATCATTTGATGTGAACCGGCGTCTCTCTGAAAAGGCTCTCCTGAAAGGTTGGGAATCGGTACAAGTTTAACATTCTCTTACAAATATGGAGGAATTAGTTACTCTTGTCCTGCGCCGAATACTTTTCTGATCAACTCTGTTCTGTTTAATGGTTTTGATGTTTGCCCGGCCAGTAACCTCTGATCTTCGACAAAACCTTCGAAGACTTTTTCAAGGGCTTCGGCAAACACGTGTTGCGGCGGCAATTCCGAGCACAGGAATTCCTGTGGGCACGTCAGGATTGCCACTTTAGTTTCGCCAACCAGGCGCGCCCAGTCACCTGCCGTGAGGTCTGGCCTAAGCTGCGCAAGGATGAGCTTGACATGCCTGAGCTCGCGGTCAAGTTTTCTT
>CBFGXV010000535.1:0-3037 GCA_965652755.1 uncultured Chryseosolibacter sp.
GTATTTACTTAAATCTATTTAATAACTATTACTCATGAGAAATAAAGGTTTTGTGTCGGTACTCACAATAGTGGTAACGCTGCTGTGTTTGTACTACCTCTCGTTTACATTCGTCTCGCGCGGTGTTCAGAAGGACGCTGCAGAATACGCGACGGACGCCAATGGCGAAGTTGACATTGCAAAAAAACAGGATTACCTCGATTCCGTTTGGAACAAGCCTGTCTACAATTTCCTCGGCATAAAGGAATTCACTTATAAGGAAGTAAAGAGCAGTGAGATCAGTCTTGGCCTTGACCTTCAGGGCGGGATGCACGTCACGCTGGAAGTATCACCGGTAGACATTATCCGGACGCTGAGCGGCAACAGCCAGGATTCATCTTTTCAAAAGGCCCTGGCCAAAGCGCAGGTTCAACACAAGAATTCACAGCGCAGCTTCAGCAGTTTGTTCTTTGACGCTTACCGGACAGACAACCCCGGCAAAAGACTTGCGCCGTTGTTTGCGAATGCCTCAACCGTTGGCAGGATCAGCCTTAACGATTCAGATCAGGATGTGATCAACTTCATCGATACTGAAATTGAAAGCGCGATCGACCGTTCACTCACAATCCTGACCAATCGTATCGATCAGTTCGGAACGTCCCAGCCAAACATTCAAAGATTGGGAACGGGCCGGATTCAGGTGGAGATCCCCGGCGCGGAAAATCCCGCCCGTGTGAGGAAACTCCTGCAAGGCGTTGCTAAACTTGAATTCTGGGATGTTGTGGAGATACAGGAGATCGAGCCTGTACTTATGTCCATCAATCAACTTTTGGTCGCCGAGCAAAAAGCGAAAGGAAAATCATCAACACCTGAAGCTAAGGACAACCAGTCCCTGAAGGACGCGTTGTCCGCAGACAAGTCGCAGGCCGATTCCCTCTCCGACCTTGAAAAAACGCTCGAGACCGCCGCAGACAGCGCACTGCAAGGTCTTGACTCATTGCAGAACCTGAACATCTCTCCTTTGTATTCTCTGAGCTCGCCCCCGGGAGCTTTCCGCTATGATCTCACTGATACGGCGGACATCAACCGCATTTTCAAAAGAGATGACGTGAAGGCAAGACTACCAAGGAACGTGGGTGTTTTCTGGGGTCATAAACCAGAAAAGTTCAACTCGGCTGACGCAAGCGAGGAAGGAAAACTTCAACTATACTTCCTCGATCTCGGTCGCAACAGAAAAGCGAAACTGACAGGCGAAGCTATCGTCAACGCACGGACCGACCTTGATGAGAAAGCTCAACCTGCAGTGAGCATGACGATGAATACGACCGGCACACGCGTTTGGGCAAAGTGGACCGCGGAGGCAGCTCAAAAACGTTCGCGCATCGCGATCATGCTTGACAAGCTGTTGTTCTCGGCGCCTTTCGTCAACTCTGAAATTCCGAATGGCAATTCCATCATTCAGGGTAATTTTACTTCAGACGAAGCCAAGGATCTCGCGAATATTTTGAAAGCGGGATCATTGCCTGCGCCGATCATCATCGTTGAGGAAACAGTTGTTGGACCTACCCTTGGAGCTGAGTCGATCCAGAATGGTTTGATCTCTATCGTGGTTGGGTTTCTGGTGATTATCGTTTTCGTGGTTGCCACTTATAATACTGCGGGATGGGTAGCGGATGCAGCGGTCGTATTGAACCTCTTCTTTCTGCTTGGAGTGCTTGCTTCTCTTAATGCAGCGCTGACCCTGCCTGGTATCGCCGGTATCCTGCTCTCACTCGCTATTGCTGTAGATGCAAACGTTCTGATCAACGAAAGGGTGAAGGAGGATCTGAATGAAGGCAAAAGCATGGAGACTGCTATCAGCAACGGATACAGGAACGCTTTCTCTGCGATCATAGATTCGAACGTCACGACGCTTATCAAAGGTTTTGTTTTGTTGATCTTCGGAAGCGGATTGATCTATGGCTTTGCCGTTACGCTTGTCATCGGTATCCTTTGCTCACTTTTCACTTCGGTTCTCTTTACCCGTTTGATCTTCGAACACTATACGACAAAAGGAAAGATCATCAAGTTTTCGTTCCCCTGGTCCAAGAACCTGTTCCGCAACATCAAGATCGATTTTATCGGACGCAGAAAAGCTTTCTATCTTATTTCAGGTCTGGTTATCCTGGCAGGCTTCATTTCTATTGCGATCAAAGGTTTGAACTACGGCATCGATTTCAGAGGTGGCCGCACGTACATTGTACAGTTCGATGAGCAATTGAATTCTCAGGACATACGGCAGGCGCTCGCTGCTCCATTTGAGAGCGCGCCCGAGGTGAAGACTTATGGTTTCGACAACAAATATCAGATCACAACCGACTACCTCGTTGATGACAACACGGAAGGCGCAACAGCGACGGCGGAAGCGGCTTTGATGAAAGGATTATCGGGATTAACAGGAGCAGAGCCTAAGCTTTTGAGCTACAACAAAGTGGGTCCTACTGTCGCAAATGACATCAAGATCTCGGCGATGTACGCATTGGGGATAGCGATCTGTTTGATGTTCCTTTATATCCTGATCCGTTTCAGGAAGTGGCAGTTCGCGCTTGGGACGATGGTGAGCCTTGTGCACACTGTTCTCGTCGTGCTTGCGCTCTTCACGCTTCTCGAAGGCATTATGCCATTTGCCATGGAGATAGACCAGGCCTTCATCGCAGCAATCCTGACGGTGATTGGATATTCTATCAATGACAGCGTTGTTGTGTTTGACAGGGTGAGGGAGTTCTTGTCGGGCAGGAAGCAGAATGAGGAGGAGCCTATTGTCATCAACAATGCATTGAACGACACGTTAAGCCGCACGTTGATCACTGGTATGTCGACCATCTTTGTTATCATTATTCTCTTCACATTTGGTGGTGAGACGATCAAAGGGTTTACGTTCGCGATGTTGATTGGTGTGCTGGTGGGTACGTATTCGTCACTCTGCATTGGTACGCCGGTTCTTGTAGATTTCATGACCCGTACGAAGACCAGGAAGAAGACAGCGATTCCTGCTTAAGAATATTTAATCCCAGTAAGA
>CBFGXV010000536.1:0-3037 GCA_965652755.1 uncultured Chryseosolibacter sp.
ACGGGTACCACATTACCATTGGATCCGGACCAAGACCGGTCTTAATGACGGATTCAACCGAGAGCGTTGTCATGTCAATCACATGCACTCCATCCGAATCGCCTGCCTTGGCTTTTACACGCTCACTGCCATCGGGTAAAACTTGAGCCTCCATTGAATCCTCACAGCCCACGAATGCGCGGCTCCCGTCAGGACTCAGCTCGACACCAATCGCGAAGTCTCCTACCCTGATGCGCTTTAACTCCCGGCGTGTAGCCACATCGATCACAATCAGCTCACCGGATTTGGTCCAGCCTGATACCAATGCAAGCTTGCCATCACGTGTAAAGCGGATACGGACGGGCATTCCCGGACACGGAAACGTTTCAATGGGTTTGTTCGTGTTCAAATCGATGATCGTAATAGTTCCACCGGTCTGATTCGCTGCCCACAGATGTTTTCCATCAGGAGTAAATGCCATTCCTTCGCAGCCCTCATCCGCAGGTATCTGCGCAATCAGTTTGCCGGACAATCGGTCGATGACGGATATATTTTCGGAAACAATGTTCCCGGTGAACAAATGTTTACCGTCAGGCGAAACATATACTGTGTGAGATATTTTTCCATGGGTAGGAATGCCACGGGTTACTTCGTTGGTTCTCGTATCGACTTCCACCACATAACCCGTCTGGCCTGCAGTAAAGTAGGCGTGTTTCCCATCCGGTGCCATCGCCGCACCATGTATCCGCGTATATTGACCGGTGGAAATTTCTTTGATCATCTTTTTTTTATGCAGGTCAATTACAGAAATTGTATTGCCTGGCGGCGCATAGTTACTGAGGTAGGCAAATCGCTGATCCGGCGTAAGTGTTATTTCGTGCGGATTCGGTCCGGTAGCGATCGTTTCTATCACTTCTAACGTTTGTGGATTCACAAATGAAAGCGTATTCGAGTGCTTGTTGGCAACAAGCAGCGTAGGGCCTTTGATTCTTGTGCCGGTAGCCCGAGCGTGGTCAGAGGTGTTGGCAGGCTTTTGGGCATTCAGCACGCTGGCCAGTGATCCGATGCACAGAATCAGCACCAGGCTTGCCAAGAGTCGTTGTGCCCGTTGTGCAACCAGTCTTTTCATCCTTCCTTCCATAGCGTCCTTCTGTTTGTTAAAATTATGGGATTTTCAATCTGAACCTGCAGCCTGCGCATGAACCAGCGTCTGCATTTCAACTTGTAATCGTTACCCTAGTTGAGCCACCCCTTCATACTCCATGTGTGTAAATTCAGAAATTCCGGGTCGGCATACGCCAATTGTTTCGTGCGCGACATTAAATTTTCGTTTAAGGCGCCGCTGTTGCAGGCCTCCAGACATTTGTACAAATATTCCATGCGGTCCAACCCTACAAGGATGGAAGACACTTCCGGAAATGCCAGCGCGAATTTCGTCGCGAGCGTGGATAACTCGAGTGAGGCTTCAGCGGCCACTTCATTGCAAGTCCTGATATGCTGCTGCACTTCATTTAACGCAGGATGAAGGTCCTTCCCTCTTCCGCTCAACAGGCCTTTCATCAGAACCGATCGCACAACGATACCGATACCCGCCTTCGCCGCAAGCGGAAAAAGATCGGACTGTCGTTGGTCCAGGATGTTGAAGGGCAACTGGATCACATCCCATGTCCCGGTTTCAATGGATCTTCGTGTTTCTTCAGGCGTGTACGTCGATACACCAGTGGCCCTCACCAGACCGGTCTTTTTAAGATCTGAAAAGATTTTCAGGACGTCGTCGTTTTGAAGCAACTCCATTGAGCCCTGGTGGAGCATGAATATGTCGACGTAATCTGTTTGAAGCGCCGTAAGACTGGCCTCGAGTGAAGCTTCAACAATCCTTTTTAGCTCGGAGTAAAGAGGAACCGCACCGTTCGCATGAAGAAAATGTTGACATTTCGTAGCGATAATTACCTGGTCTCTCTTGCCCTTGAAGGCGTTGCCTATAATGGATTCGCTCTGCCCATACTGGCGCGCGGTATCGTAAAAATTAATACCGGCGTCCAGGGAAGCATTCAGTAAATGAATCGCTTCGGTATGCGAAAGCATGTCTGACGCGCTGTGAACGCCAATACCATAGGGGATACCAATCTCCACCCCACCGAATGAAACTTCAGAAACTTCGATCCCAGTTTTACCCAAAAACCTCCTGTTCATTTTCAACGCGATTATCTAAGACGTCTCGTTATGGTTATTGCAGACGCATCCCGTAATTTTTTTCCTTTATTCTCCCTATTGATGTTAAAAACCATAAACACTAATTCTTTTTTCGTGAATCGGATAAGACGAATACTTTTGAAGATCGCTTACCCGGACCTATCTCCCCGTTGATGATTGCCCATTTACCATCCCACTTTGCCGCGGGAACTGTCACTCTTGTGCTATTCGCAGGGAGCTCTCCGAAGTTCAGCCACTTATCAGTCGTAACATCGTACGCCGCCAAGTCGGTAACGAAACCCGGAAAGGTAGCAGGATCTTTGTGCTGCGCGGTTTTCGCATCCAACCCACCCGGGAACAATATGTGAGATCCGAAGGTCGGTGCAGGACTTGCGCCGGCAGCCACTCCCCTCGGCATATCAGAAAGTCTGACCCATTCACCTTTGGCGAAATCTTTTTTGCCCGGAGTAAATCGGTAAGCATCCTTCAAGATAATGCGGTCCTTCTCCCCGTTCGATTTGTTAACAAGATCGATTCCGCTGAAGAGGTAGAAATTATTCTGAATAGAAGAACTCACAGCCTGCATTCTTGCCCCTCCTGGCCACGATGGCAGACGCTCCCACTTTTGCAGCTTCAACTCTGCTGAGAGGTCCATGGCCAGAAACGAATTCAGTGGCAAGGCCTCAGCACTTGAATGACCACCTGCAATCATCAAATGATCACCGGTCAAGGTCCCTGTCATGTTGGCCAGCGGAAACGGAAGAGGAGGAAGAGAATCAAAATGTATCTTTCCATCTTTGTAAACAAGCGAAAAAACATCTGCATAATGCCTTGTAGCATCGCTGCCCCCGGCGATAATGATTCG
>CBFGXV010000537.1:0-3035 GCA_965652755.1 uncultured Chryseosolibacter sp.
CTATACTGTCTTCCACTGGTCTCACGATTACCTCTACGAAGAAGGCAATCCACAGTACGATGAGATCATCGCGCACAAGGCGAAATTCTTCTTCTGGCCCGGGGAGGGCGGAGGATTCCCGATATTCTATATTCTGAGAATGGTACTCTTCTTCGGAATGTGGTACTGGTTCTATACGCTGATCCGCAAGAACCTGCTTGCTGAAGATCTGGAGGATAAGCCAATCTATTGGTACAAGAACCGCTCGACATCTGCATGGTTCCTGGTTTTCTTCGCGGTTAGCTCTTCCGTTGCGGCGTGGGACTGGGTCATGAGCATCGATACACACTGGTTTAGCACCATGTTCGGATGGTATGTGTTCGCCAGCTGGTGGGTGACAGGTCTTGCCATGATCACATGGATCTGCGCGAGCCTCAAGAGCGCGGGTTACCTGAAAGTGGTCAACGCGAATCACCTGCACGACCTCGGCAAATATATGTTTGCGTTCACGATCTTCTGGACTTACATCTGGTTCAGCCAGTTCCTGCTCATATGGTATGCGAACATTCCTGAAGAATCAGTCTACTTTGTAGAAAGGATGACGACAAGCCCTTACAGCTGGATCTTTTACGCCAACCTGATAATGAACTTTGTGTTGCCATTCTTGTTACTCATGACGAGGGACTCGAAACGTCAGATATCCATGCTGAAGGTGGTTTGCCCCATTATCATCGTTGGTCACTGGTTGGATTTCTACAACATGGTGACGCCGGGTATCATGAAGGATCAAGGTGCCCTCGGAATTCTGGAGATCGGCGTCGCGCTTATTTTTATGGCCGCCTATTTACTGGTTGTACTCAGCTCGATGGCTAAAATACCGCTCGTGGGCAAGAATCATCCGACGCTGGCTGAAAGTCTTAATCATCACATTTAAAAGGATACGAAATCATGACGAATCTGATAATAGGCTTAGGTGTTGTTCTAATCCTTATCATTCTTTATCTCCTCTTCAGGGTTAGCAACCTGATCGGCCTGGCAAGAACACGTGAAGTAACTGTCGACACCCGCGTTGACTCGAGTAACAAGACCAACGCGCTGCTTTTCCTGATCTTTACGATCGTTTCTCTGGTGGTTTTCTTCTGGTACTCTTTCGCTTTCTTTGAAGACTACAACCTGCCCGTTGCGTCCGTGCACGGTGCATGGACCGATACGCTGTTCTGGATAACAATGGCTGTTACGGTAATCGCGTTTTCCATAATCAGTGTGGTTATGGCCATGTTCGTTTACAACTATCAGCACCGCGAAGGACGCAAAGCGAAATTCTATCCGGACAACCACTACCTCGAACTTGCGTGGACAATCATCCCGGCGATCGTGCTCTCCATCCTTATCTTCACAGGGCTTCGCGCGTGGAACGATATCACTTCACCCGCGTCGGCTGACGCTGAGGTGATCGAAGTGATCGGCCAGCAATTTGCATGGACCGCCCGTTATCCCGGCAATAAAGACAATAAACTTGGATCCTATAATTACAAGCTGATCGACGCGGTGAATGAATTCGGCCTGGATCTCACGGACAAAAATTCCTTCGATGATTTCAAATCGCTCGAGCTGCATGTCCCGAAAGGAAAGGAAGTGCTGATCAAGATCCGCGCGAAAGACGTGCTTCACAGTCTTTACATCCCACACTTCCGCGTTAAAATGGACGCTGTTCCCGGTATGCCAACGCAGTTCAAGTTCGTGGCCACAAAGACCACAGAAGAAATGCGCGATGAGCTGAAGAATTCAAACTTTAACTACGAGCTGGCTTGCGCCGAAGTTTGCGGTCAGGCCCACTTCTCGATGAAAATGATCGTGGTTGTGGATGAACCCGCGGCCTATGAGAAATGGAAGCTGGAACAAGAGGCCTGGTTAAAGCAAAATCCTGACTACATGAAAAAAGTGCCGGCCGCCCTCCAGGAAGCCGCTATGATAAAGGCTGGACTGCAGACAGACCCGGGGGTTGAAGTAGCGAAGGGCAACTAAGTTCAAAAAGATTTAAAGAGTTAAGACATGGCAACAACTGATATTCACGTTCATCCCGGTGTTCATCATCACGACGATCACGAACACGATGAACATCACGAAGGTAATTTCTGGACCACGTATATTTTCAGCGAGGACCACAAGGTCATAGGCAAGCAGTTCCTGTTCACCGGGATTTTATGGGCGCTGATGGGCGGCATGCTTTCAATTATCTTCCGTCTGCAGCTCGGGTTTCCGGATGCAAACCTGGAATGGCTGAAACCGGTACTCGGTGGCTGGATCACAGCCCAGGGAAAACTGGATCCGGAGTTCTATCTCGCCCTGGTAACCATGCACGGTACCATCATGGTGTTCTTTGTTTTGACGGCCGGATTGAGCGGAACGTTCGCGAACTTCCTCATCCCGCTGCAGATCGGCGCCCGCGATATGGCGTCCGGGTTTATGAACATGCTGTCATACTGGTTCTTTTTCCTGTCAAGTGTTGTTATGTTCACTTCGCTGTTCCTGGAAACAGGTCCTGCGAGCGGAGGCTGGACGATCTATCCGCCATTGAGCGCATTGCCCCAGGCGATGTCTGGCTCCGGCCTCGGTATGACGCTCTGGCTCGTGTCGATGGCGTTATTCATCGTGAGCACGCTGCTCGGAGGTATTAACTACATCGCTACGATCATCAACCTCAGAACACATGGCATGTCGTTCACAAGGCTGCCGTTGACGATCTGGGCGATCTTTTTTACTGCCATCCTCGGATTGTTGTCATTCCCCGTGTTGTTTGCAGCCGTGTTGCTGCTGATCTTCGACCGCAGCTTTGGCACAAGCTTTTATTTGTCTGATATCTACATCGCGGGCGAAGCCCTGGCACACTCAGGAGGTAGCCCTGTTCTCTTCCAGCACCTCTTTTGGTTCCTCGGACACCCTGAAGTGTACATCGTTATCCTTCCGGCGCTTGGAATAACTTCAGAGATCATTTCAACCAATTCGCGCAAGCCGATCTTCGGCTACAAAGCGATGATCGGTTCGCTCTTGTTCAT
>CBFGXV010000538.1:0-3032 GCA_965652755.1 uncultured Chryseosolibacter sp.
GTGAGAGTGAATCCCAAAATGTATCGGTCGGCAAATGAATAATCCAGACGACCAAAGACCGAGAACAGTGAATTTGATGAAATCGCACTGCTCGTGCTCAGGTTTGTCGTGCCGTTGTTGAGAATGAGATAGTTGAAGTCCTCGGAAAAATATCTGGCCGACCCACCGTTGACACTCCTCGCATTCGCTTCTATCGCTTCAGAACCAAGCAATACTTTTACGTCATGCTTTCCGAACATCCGTCCATAGGTCAGCGTATTCGTCCAGGTCATTGTACTGCCAAAACCAGAACTAACAGCAAGGGAGTTATCCTGAGTGCTCTTCTCGATATTTTCCGTCTCAGTAGCCGTAAAATTCTGATCATAAGAGTTCCGGATGTTGTACCCGATACTCGTTCTGGCTGTCAGATTTTTCATTAGATCTACTTCCGCAAATGCATTCCCGATGACATACCATGCAGAGTTTATATCCTTTTGTGTGTTGCGGACCTGTACTGCGACTGGCTGCCCGATCACACCGAGGTCAGGTCCGCCATAGGTACCGGCGAAGTTGCCCATGATGTCCCGCAACGGAACGATGGGTACCATTCTGTACGCGGCCGATATTGGTCCCGTAATGTTGGGGACTTCCCGGTAAATCACGCTTGCGTTCTCACCCACCCTTATCTTCTTTCCGATGTTGAAACTTGTGTTGATCCGGGCAGCATACCTTTTTTCCTGTGTTTCAACCAATGTCCCCTGCCTGTTATCGTACGAGAAACCAAAGAGATATTTCGTTTTTTCTGTCCCTCCGCTGGCACTCACGCTGTGATTCATCATTGGTGCTTTCTTATAGAGATTATGAAACCAGTCCTCACCTTCCTTGTTCACCTTTTGTATAATGTAGTTGCTCCCGGTATTCCTCGCTTCATAGTTGTACAATGACGGATTGACAGCAGGATCCCCTTCCATAGCGGAACCAGCGCCACTCGGACCCCGGTACGTGTAGTCGGGCATCCCATTGCTGAACAAGGCGTTGCCCGGATAGGCAAGGTTCATAAGGTCCATCCAGTCCCGGGAGTTCATCACGTTGTAGGGATTTCCAGGCAACGGATACTGCACACCATAAGACCCCTGATAGTTGATGACAGGATCTCCGACCTTTCCTTTTTTGGTAGTTACGATTATAACACCGTTCGCACCCCTTACTCCATAGATCGCCGCGGAGCCTGCGTCCTTCAAAATTTGTATCGATTCAATCTCGTTGGCATTGATAAGGTTAAGGCTTTGTTCGATCCCATCAACTATTACCAGGGGTTCGGTGTTGCCGAATGACGTAACGCCACGAACAAGAATCTTGCTCGCCGTGCCAGGAACACCCGAGTTGATTACATTCACACCCGCAGCCATTCCCTGAAGAGCCTGCTGCGCATTTCCGGGTGCAGTCTTGCCCATACCATCCATATCAACAACGGCCACTGCGCCCGTGATATCAGCTTTCTTCTGAGTGCTGTATCCCACCACGACCACTTCGTCCAGGTTGTGAGATGTTTCGGATAAGGAAACGTCAATGATGGTTCTACCATTAATAGCAACCTCCACTGTTGAAAATCCGATATAGGTGAAAACAAGAGTTCCACTTAGATCTGCAACCTCGATCGAATACTTGCCGTCAACATCTGTAACGGTACCCAGATTTGTTCCCTTAACAATGACGTTTACACCGGGGATAGACTCTCCATCGGGTGATGTCACTTTTCCGGTAACAATGTCTGCAAGTGTCCATTCTGGATTTTTCCATACGCCATCGGTGTGGGCGAAAGCCCCGCAGGCCGTTACGAGCGATAATGCTAACGGAACAAGTATGTAATGCCATGCCCTGTTAGAAGGTGGATTGTTCGGTAGATATTTTCTCATGCTTGAAAAAGGTTTGTTAGGTATTTCGATAAGTATACTGCAATGCCATGGAGGAAGCAGCACGGTCCGGTTGGTCCGTAGATCCTCCTCAAATTCTTTTTTTTTGACGCTGTTACTCGAAAGAACTACAACAACTTTTACCTGACGACGTCAATGAAGAGTTCGGGGAGAATAGAAAATTTTTTGCAGGCACAAAGCGGAGCCACAGAGACTGATCGATCAGACTCCCTAAGCCACCTACATACAATAGTCAGGGATGGTGCGCGGGCGTACTACTCGGATAAAGATTTTTTTTAATTCAATGCATCTCAGCCTCAACGCTTTTCAAAGCGTGCCGGTAATAATGGAACTCCACATTGGGATGTTCGGCGAGCAGGGACATCGGCACCGAGCTGTCGATGATCTTCTTCGAGATCATGTATGCAGTGAGGCGCATTCCGAAGGGGTTGTCATGGGTGCCGGCCTGCCAGATTGAAACCTTTTCGGACTTCCACGTTTCCAGTGGTCCCACGGTGATAGCCTGTTTGGGAACGCCAACAACATAACCACCGCCTGAAGTGCGGGCATTCTGCGCAAGTGTGATCGGGTGCAGATCTACTACACGGGTTCCGAGACTGCGATACTCCGCCGGCGTAGGCGGATTCTCCTGGAATTTTCCTTCGCGCTTGAAAGGATCGTTAAACGCCCAGTGCTTCGCGTCGCCTTGTCCCCCTTGCATGACGACACATCTGATCTGGTCAAAACTTTTGGAAAATTCGCTGATACCAGACGCCGTGGGAAAGTGAATGTTCTCCTTCGGCATCTGCAACTCAGGGGAAATCCTATTAAACAGAAGTTCTTTATCCGCGCGCGCAAAAGAAAGCGGATGCGATTCGGGCGCTTCTTTTCCATCGACGTACCACTCGTCCATTCCCCAGAAGTGCGCATGCTTCAAGGAGATCTTCAAGTCGTTGACCAATTGTGCGACGAGCGGTAGCTGTTCCGTTGGACCAATCGGCCCGCAGATACCTGCAGGCTTAGAGGGCGTTGCCTGCTTCCACGCGTTGATGTATTCCAATGCTTCCGCCAGGTAAAACGACTCCAGCGTGTCGTGAAAGATGACTTTGAAGCCGGGACGTGAAAGCCGGAAAATGTCAT
>CBFGXV010000539.1:0-3028 GCA_965652755.1 uncultured Chryseosolibacter sp.
CATAAGGGAATATCGATCACATCTCAATCCGGTGTTTGGCGTGGTCTACGACAAGAGAAGGGACTTTGAGAGCACACTTTCCATGATCAACAACATGATCGGCAATTATCTGGTCGAAGCTCAGGTCGCCGCTCAGGAGATGTTTCCGCACTATTTCGAAAAATATCAGACCGACGGTATTGAATACACGATTTATCTCGGAAGTGGGCTAACCCGCGATCGAAAATTCAACAAGTTCTTTCTGAAGAATTTCCGCTTGTGGCAGCTGCTTTTGTCCTGTGAGCTTGAAAAAAGAATGGAGCAGCTGAAACCCCAGCTTAAAATAGAACTGCAGATCACACAGCTCATACTCGTGCACGACCACGCGCTGGCCATTCGTTTCCGCCCGGATGAAAAACAATTCGATGTGGACGGTGCCTACGATATCCGCTATGAGATCATCAAGAAACGCATCGACAAAGCAACAGTAAAGCACACCGGTGAGCGGGTGACTCAGCCCGGCAAGATTGCCGTGATCTACAACCAGCCCAAAGTATACGACGAATACAAACACTATTTCGAATATCTCGTTTCCCGGAATATCATTTCCGACGACATAGAAGAACTCGAGCTGGACGAGTTGCCTGGTGCGATAGGATTGCGCGCGCTGCGGGTTGCAGTTATTCCGACCCGGATTTCAGAACCGGCTCAGGTTAATCTTCTGAAGGATATTGAGATGGCAATGCAACTACAATGATTTAAGTTGTAAATTGTTTTGCAAGTTCTAAAATGAATAAGGCAGTCCTGATCCTTCTTGTTTTCGTTTCTATCACCTCCTGCAAGGAAGTCTCATTCCGCGAGCCTCAGCCGAAAGGGCGCAGGGCACTCAATACAATTCCGGCAAAACTCCAGGGCAAATATCTTCCTTATCAGGAGAACGGAGAACTTTCAAAGGATACCATAGTCATCATGCGGAATGGATATCGCTTTGCATATTACGATGCGGTACCGCCTTCAAACCATCGCGACGACTACGATGAGGGCTTTCTCAGCGACTCCCTTATTGTGAAATCTTTCCGCGGATATTATTTCGTGAATCTCTATGAAAACCCTGAATGGATCCTCAGAGTGATCAGGCAGGAAAGAAACGGGGATCTTACTTATATGGCTATGGAGCAGAACAATGTCGACTTTACCGAATACGTGAGGAAATTATCCAAAGAGATCACGCTCGACTCAATAAAGTTAGGCGACGAAACGCTCTACCACATTGATCCGACACCATCCCAACTGATATCGTTAATCGATAAAGGTTTTTTTACGAAAACTTCCCTCAAAAAAGTCCGTTGACTTCCGTCGGCTCACTCGAGCTTCTCTTCGATGGCGTCCATCTTTTCCTCGCTATACTTGCCGGACGTTGCGTGAACGATCTTTCCGTCCCGGTCAAGGACGAAGAAATACGGTATATCTTTTTTCTCGAAATCAAGCGCTTCCTTATACGACTTTAATTCGCCCTTGTAGAATAGAACGTAAGGCAGGAGCTGCGGGTCGATATTTTTCGCCGCCTTCCGCTTGGCAGTGCCCGTAGCCGCAGCGTTGACGCCGGTAAACATGGGGACAAAATAAACGTTTACATCATAAGCAAAACCGGAAAATAATCCATTTGTCTTTTGAATGAATTTGCCAAAAACGGGTTGGAACCAGGAATTGAGCTCAGCTTCCGATTTTTTGGAATAAGCAAGTCCGATCAGCGTGTATTTCCCCTTGATACTCTCAGGCAGCTGTACCTTTTGGTCATCTACGGTTTCAGCAGTCATGGACGGAAATGTCTTTCCAATAACCTGCGCCAGTCCTGAATATGAAGCGAAGGACAAAAAAATCAATGCAATCAGGGGTTTCCTCATAAAAAAATCAATCTAAATTACTTTCTACTTGAACGACAAAGATATGCATATCGTATTATCTCCAACGCCAGATATTCAAACAACAGGCGTTTCAGTTGCCTGGATATACCAGGTATAAGTACCTTCTGCACATAATATGTAACCGGACAGCGATGAGTGCAAAAAATCGTTATGACAATCTTCTCGCCGATGTGTATTCCTGGATGACAGGCGACTTTATCCGAAACTCAGGCTTCCCGTATCGTTCCTTCGCAGCCACTTTCAAAAAAACGTGATCACGATCATCAGCGACGAACTAATCCGTGGAATGAACTACCTCGTTGGAGAACGAAGCTAATCAGAAACAACCCAGGCTGTCACTTCCTCCAGCGGCTTTCTTTTACCTGCAGGATAGTTTCTTTTCGGGATGCCCATGTGAAAAAATCCGATTAATCGATCCTCATCCTCCAGGCCGAACGCAGCTTT
Organism: uncultured Chryseosolibacter sp.; assembly: GCA_965652755.1. Taxonomy (GTDB): domain Bacteria; phylum Bacteroidota; class Bacteroidia; order Cytophagales; family Cyclobacteriaceae; genus Chryseosolibacter. The sequence goes on from CBFGXV010000539.1 coordinate 2,349, forward strand.
TGCCTCCTCAAAATAAGTTACTCCTCCTGTGCTCAGATATGAACCTATTCCAAAAGCACAGGCGCTCAGATACATGTTCTGAATTGCGCAGAACACCGCGCCAATTTCTTCGACTTCAGGAACCGACTTCTTTTCATCGCGCTTCATCAAGACCGCTATGATGTGCGATGATAACAGCGGTTTTGTCAGCAATTTCTGATAGTTGCCTTCCTTAAAAGTTCCGTCCCGTTGTGTAACGCTTTTGTAGAGATCGGATTGAAGCCTGGCCAAAGCCTTGATCCCGTCGCCGGTAAACACGATGAAGCGCCATGGCTCTGTCAACTTATGGGTTGGCGCCCATCGCGCGTTCTCAAGGACCTGCCTGACAGTTTCATCAGAAACTCTTTCCCCCGTGTAATCCTGCGGAAATATCGACCTGCGTTGTAAGATGAGTTCATTAAACTGCTCCGGCTTAATTATTGTTTCCATTTGATTAATTTTGTATAAACCCCCTAACCAATGTCACGCCTGATATTTATTCTTGCGCTGCTAACTGCTGGAGCCTGCGCCCCTGTTTATGTACCAAACGTACGTAACTCACCCATGTTTACAAAGGCGAAAGAGTTCCAGATTTCAGGACAGATTGGAAACGGAATTGAAGGCCAGTCAGCATTCGCTGTGACAGATCATTTTGGTTTGAT
>CBFGXV010000540.1:0-3020 GCA_965652755.1 uncultured Chryseosolibacter sp.
GTTCTTCCTTTCCGACAGAAAGCTGCTCAATATTTTCCTCGTAGGCACCGGACTGATCGGCAATGCACTGGTGAACATGGTCAAAGAGCAATTCGGAAAACTTGCAGCCGACAGCCTGCTGGAAATAAATATCGTCGCGGTGGCCAACAGCACCAAAATGCTTTTCAGCGAAGATGGCCTTAACCTCGACTCCTGTATCCGCGACATGAAGGAAAACGGTGACCGAATGATCATGCAGGCTTTTGTGGACCAGATGATCGCGCTGAATAAGCCAAACAGCATCTTTGTGGACTGCACTTCCAGTGAGGCAGTCACAGACCACTATTCCGCAATGCTGGAAGCGAATATCTCGATTGTCACGCCGAACAAGAAGGCGAATTCAGGATCCTATGAGAAGTATCGCGAACTGAAGTCGGTCGCATTCAAAAGGGGAGTTAAATTCTTCTACGAAACCAATGTCGGCGCGGGGTTGCCGGTGATCAACACATTGAACGATCTGCTCGTTAGCGGAGACAAGGTGATCAGCATTGAAGGGGTATTGAGCGGTACTTTGAATTATATCTTCAGCTCCTTCACCCCGGGAAGGAAATTCAGCGATGTCGTGAAAGAAGCCAAAGAGAAAGGCTACACCGAGCCGGATCCGCGCGATGATCTCAGCGGCACGGATGTTGCCCGCAAGATCCTGATCCTATCGCGTGAGACGGGACTGGAGCTCGATCTCAGCGACATAGAAGTTCAGAATCTTGTGCCCGCCGACTGCCGCGGCGATATGGGAGTGGATGAATTTTTCCGCCAGCTCGAAAAGCACGACGCGGAATTTGACAACCTTCGCGCACAATCTGCTGCGAAAAAGGAAAAACTTCGCTACAAGGCTGTGCTCAAAAACGGCCAGGTAAAAGTACACCTTGGCAGTGTCGATGAACAGCATCCTTTTTATTCGCTCTCAGGTAGCGATAACATCATCCTGCTCACGACGGAGCGTTATCACGATCGGCCGATGGTGATCCGCGGACCGGGCGCGGGGGCCGCAGTAACTGCTGCAGGTGTATTTGCAGACATCATCCGAATTGGCCATTATGCGCGATAATATGAAAACAATACGCGCCTTTGCACCAGCAACTGTCGCCAACGTCTCCTGTGGATTTGATGTATTCGGATTTGCAGTTGAGAAACCCGGCGATGAAGTCATCCTGACACTGACGGACACGTCGGTGGTCCGCATGGAACGGATCGAGGGTGACAACGGAAGGCTTCCGATGGATGCAGCCAAAAACACCGCTGGGGTGGCTGTGATCGCTTTTCTAAATGCGATCAAAAGCAATCTCGGCGTCGATATCATTCTGAAGAAGCATTTGCCACTGGGAAGTGGCATGGGATCCAGCGCGGCAAGCTCCGTAGCAGCGCTCGTTGGCATCAATCATCTGCTGGGAAATCCTTTTGAGAAAAAAGACTTGTTGCCCTTCGCCATGGAAGCCGAGCGCATCGCGTGCGGCTCTGCCCACGCCGATAACGTAGCTCCGTCGTTGATGGGTGGATTTGTTCTCATCCGCGGCTATGATCCGCTTGATGTGGTGAACATTCCAACGCCCGATAACCTGTTTTGCACGCTTATTCATCCTCACCTCGAGCTGAACACACAGGATTCGCGTCAGGTATTGCGGATGAATATTTCTTTGAAAGACGCGGTGACGCAGTGGGGCAACATCGCCGGACTTGTCGCCGGGTTGATGAAACCCGACTACGGTCTGATCAGTCGCTCGTTGAAGGATGTGATCGCAGAACCGATCCGGTCTATGCTTATTCCTGGCTTTGATCGCATGAAAGAAAAAGCGCTTGAGAATGGCGCGCTCGGTTCGGGGATATCAGGTTCCGGGCCGACGATATTTGCGCTCTCCACGGACGCGGAAACGGCGCGCAGGGTAGGAGATGTTATCGCGAAAGAGTTTGAACGCATCAGGTTGAACAGCGAGGTCTTTGTTTCAAGGATCAACCCCCAGGGCGCGATGGTCCTGGATTAATGTTGGCAGGTTATGAGGTATTACAGTACGAACAATAAGTTACATTTTTTTTCGCTGAAGGAAGCCGTGTTGCAAGGTCTGGCCGCGGACAATGGCCTCTACATGCCGGAGTATATTCCCAGGATGCCGGAAACATTTTTTCGCGGAATCCATGAGATGAGCTTCCGGCAGATAGCCCGGGCGGTTGCCGCAAATTACACAGGCGATGATATCCCTGCGGACAAACTCAATGAGATCATCGATCACACGGTATCATTCGACGCCCCTCTCGTTGAGATCGAAAAAAATATCAGCGCTCTGGAACTGTTCCACGGCCCTACGATGGCCTTCAAGGATTTCGGCGCCCGCTTTATGTCGCAGCTACTCGGTTTTTTTGCGTCCCAGATAAAAAAGGAGATCGTTATCCTCGTAGCCACATCCGGCGATACGGGAAGCGCGGTAGCGAACGGATTTCTCGGCGTGGCCGGTATCCGTGTCGTTGTGCTTTACCCTTCCGGTAAAGTCAGTACCATCCAGGAAAAGCAATTCACTACTCTCGGTAAGAACATCACTGCCCTCGAAGTCGATGGAACCTTCGACGATTGCCAGAGGCTGGTCAAAACCGCCTTTCTGGACGAGACACTTCGCGAAAAGTATTTTCTGACGTCCGCGAATTCAATAAACATCGCCCGCCTCATTCCGCAAACCTTCTATTATTTTTATGCTTACGCCCAAAGGCGCGTGCGCGATGAACAGGTCGCTGTTTGCGTTCCCAGCGGTAACTTCGGAAACCTGACCGCCGGACTGTTCGCGAAACGAATGGGTTTGCCGGTTAGCAGATTCGTGGCCGCAACGAATGTCAACGACGTTGTGCCGGAATATCTGCACACGGGATCAATGGTTCCGAGACCGTCACGCCACACGATCAGCAATGCGATGGATGTCGGGAACCCGAGCAACTTCGCCCGTATGATGGACCTGTACAACGCCGATCTCAAAGCGATGCAACAGGATATCACGGGC
>CBFGXV010000541.1:0-3020 GCA_965652755.1 uncultured Chryseosolibacter sp.
TTTGATCTTCTGGTGTGTCATCTCGCTTGCCATTAGCCTGGCGTCCTGCGCCACGTATTATCACCAGCACTACGATTTTAATTCCGAGTTTGAAAAGGGAGATCTGCCAGCGGCCCTTGAAGTGCTCCAGAAAAAGGAATCGCTGGCCAATAGCAAGAGCAAGTTCCTGTATTTTGTGAACAACGGACTGCTGCTGTCCATTCTGGGGAAATATGAGGCGAGCAACGACTTCTTTGAGAAGGCATATCTCTTCGGGGAGGATTTTCATGTTAACTATTTTCACGAGGCGGCGGGCTACCTCACGAATCCGAACATGAGCATTTATCGCGGAGAAGATCATGAACATCTGATGCTCTTGTATTTCAAAGCGATCAATTTCCTGAAAATGCAAAGGCCCGACGAAGCGCTGGTCGAATGCCGACGGCTTAATGTTCGCCTCAACCAGCTCAGTGACAAATATCGGTCGGAAAGCAGGTTCCAACGCGACGCATTCATCCACAACCTGATGGGTATTATTTATCAGTCGACAGGTGACTTCAACAATGCTTTCATCGCGTACCGCAATGCGTTGGATATTTATGAGCAGGATTACGGAAAACTTTTCTCCATGTCCGTTCCGGCGCAGTTGAAGAAAGATCTTCTGAACGCGGCGTGGTCGACGGGTTTTATCGAGGAGTTCAGGGAATACCAGGACAAGTTCGGCATGCAGGATTATGTTGCGGAGAAACCGGAGGCGGAACTCGTTTTTTTCTGGCACAACGGATTATCGCCCGTCAAGAGTGAATGGAACATCAATTTTGTCCTCGACCATCGCTCTGACAACATGGTCGTTTTTACGAATGAGAATCTGGGCATAACATTTCCGTTCCATGTCGATGAGCAGAAAGAGAAGTCCGATCTTCAGCGCCTTGAATTCTTTCGCGTCGCGTTTCCGAAGTATGAAGAGCGCCCGCAGTATTATCAACAGGCGTTCCTGGAAACTGATGGTGTAACGATACCGTTGGAACTCTCGGAAGATATCAGCAAGATCGCTTTCCATTCCCTCAGGGAGAGGATGGTACTTGAATTCAGCAAAGGCCTGCTGCGGGCGGCGTTGAAGAAGGCGGCTGAGCACAGCATCAAAAAGGAAGATGAAGGACTGGCTGCGCTGATCGGGGTGGTCAATGCCCTCACGGAAAAAGCAGATACACGGAACTGGCAAACCTTGCCGCACAGCATCTACTACGCGCGGATGCCGCTTAGAGTCGGTGGGAATGACGTGAAATTTTCCATCGAGGCTGGAGATGACGTCGCCGATTACCGTTTCTCGTATCAGGCTGCCAGGGGACAAACACTATTTCACACGTTCTCGTCGTTAGAGACTTCGGATGTGCCCTACAGGCTGTATTGACACAATATCCAACGTCAGCACGCTATCTCGCAGGGAGGTAGATGCGTGCCGGGATAACCATCCCGGTTGCGTTTTATTATTTCGGTTAAAAACAGTAATTTTAACGTTGGTGTATAGTTGTTAAAGCCAAATCCTACAGCTCTGAAGCGGTTTTCTTCAATACTTTGTCTGATTTTGGCCCTCTGCACAGGCGGTCCCTCTTTATATGCGCAATATGAAAGAGAGGAGGACGCCACCATTCCCCTCGATCATTTTTACATTCAGCGCAAAAAAAGTGGTTTGCGAACCCTTTTCAGCAAGGTCTATTTCAGTTTCAGCACCGGTTATGCCAGCACGCCTTTCAGGCACAAACTGGACGAATTCGGCATCATTCAACAGCCGGATTCGCTGCCCCTTATTTTCGACCACGATAACACGTCGGTGCGGTACTCCAACTGGACCAATAACGTTGTTGCGTCAAATAACAGCCTCGTACCAGGCGCCTTCATGGTGAATTCCGATACGACGGATCTGGGCTTCAGGAGCAAAACCTTCAGCATTCCTCTGAAGGCCTCGCTGCACGTCGAATTTGACCGGTACCGCATTGGCGGCGGATATTCTCTGGATTACACGCGGGTTGGCGAATTCCGGCCGACGAACTATGAATCCGAGATATCCGGTTACACATTGGAGCGATCGGATATGTTCGTTAAACATTATTTTGGAATGATCGGTGCGATGGTATACCGGTATTACGAATATGCACTTGTCGTGGATGCGAATATTGGCGGATACGGCATGGGCAAGGACTTCGCAAAGAACATTATGAAGAAGGGCATGTACGTCAATGTCGGCGTCCAGGCTGAGCGCGAATGTTCAGAATATTTCAGGCTCTTCATAAGGCCGTCTTATGAAATAAAGTCTTACAAATTGACCATCCCGGAAACGGGCCAGACCCTTCAGCACAGACTCGACGGTTTTTACATCAACGTGGGTTTCACTTACCGGTTGCCGGAGCTGCGCAGGTGTTTTCTCAAAACTTGCCACGCCCAGATCAATCACGCACATGGCAACAGAGAGTACCGCAGCCGCCGTCACCCGATCTATAAAAAACAGAATCCGCATTACGGCGAGAACTATCCCGAGCTGATCAAATACAAGGGTAAAAACAAAAACAGGTTGAACCCGTATTGAGGGAAGATTCATCATTTTTACCCCTCGTAAACTTTGATTCCGGCACCTTTGAACTTGGAACTTTTTGCTATCTTGCACGGCTGAAAAATCACACGGATTCAGCGTAAAAAAACGAGTAAATGGCAGAAGAAACCAGTGGTTTGCCCCCTGCAAGGCAAAGCATCATTCCAATAAACATTGAAGATGAAATGAGAGGCGCCTACATCGATTATTCGATGTCGGTAATTGTCTCAAGGGCGTTGCCCGATGTGCGCGATGGTTTGAAACCGGTGCACCGGCGGGTGTTATACGGTATGCAGGAGTTGGGTGTCAACTACAACAAACCTTACAAAAAATCGGCGAGGATCGTCGGGGAAGTACTTGGTAAATATCACCCGCACGGAGACGCTTCCGTATACGATACCATGGTGCGCATGGCACAGGACTGGTCTTTGCGCTACACGCTTGTTGATGGCCA
>CBFGXV010000542.1:0-3020 GCA_965652755.1 uncultured Chryseosolibacter sp.
AAGACTGTCGGATGGGAATTGGTTGAGGGCCGCGACTTTTCCAGAGACTTTCCCGCTGACTCGGTAAACTCGGTGATCGTTAACGAGGCCGCAGTTGAATATATGGGATTAAAAGATCCTGTTGGAAAAGTCCTCACCGATGTTGATGAGTTCGGCGTGCCGAAATGGTCGAGGGTGATCATCGGCGTCGTAAAGAACATTGTAATGGAGTCCCCGTATGAACCGGTGAGACAGGCGATCTATTTTTTTCGATCCCGAATCCGCCTACCTCCTGAATATCAGGATCAACCCTACGGCTAGCGCCGAAGTGGCATTGCCGAAGATTAAGAACGCCCTGAGCCGTGTGGCACCTTCCGCTTTCTTCGATTACCAGCTGGTCGACGAGCAATATGCGTGGAAGTTCAGTCAGGAGCAGCGCATCGGCAAACTATCGGGTGTCTTCGCCGCGCTTGCGATCTTTATTTCCTGTGTCGGTCTGTTTGGTCTGAGCTCCTTTGTCGCAGAGCAGCGAACCAAAGAGATCGGTATCCGCAAGGTGATGGGCGCTTCTGTGACAAATCTCTGGAAGATGCTTTCCAGGGATTTCGTTATCCTGGTGATCATTGCCTGCTGCGTTGCAGTACCCATCGCTTACTATTTCCTGGATGCCTGGCTGCAACGGTACGAATACCGTACAGAGATCTCCGGTTGGGTTTTCATCGCGACGAGCGCAGCTGCACTCCTCATCACGTTACTAACAGTTAGTTTTCAAACGATAAAAGCTGCGATGAGTAACCCTGTCAGGAGTTTGCGGTCTGAGTAATAAATCATGAAGACCTTACGGTGAAATACAAGCAGAAGATGCCGCCCCGGATTTTCCATCGCTTCTTCAGGTGGTACTGCCACCCGAAGCTGAGAGACCATATCGAAGGCGATCTGATCGAAGTATATCATGAGCGGCTAAAGGCATCCGGCGAGCGAACAGCTGACCGAAGATTTATCATCGATGTGTTGTTGCTCTTCCGGCCAGGCATTATCAGGCCAATCGAAGGTTATAAAAATGTAAACACGTACGGCATGTACAAGAGTTATTTCAAAATAGGATGGAGAAATCTCCTGAGTCATAAGGGATATTCATTCATTAACATTGGTGGGCTGGCGATCGGAATGGCGGTGGCCATGCTCATCGGACTGTGGATCTATGATGAGTTAAGTTTCAATCGATATCACAAGAATTATGAAACGATCGCCCGCGTTCTCCGAAATGGAACCATGAATGGCGAAACGTTTACACACGCTTACCTGCCTGTTCCGCTCGGCGATGAATTGCGAAGTAAATACAACCACCACCTGGAACGAGTGGTAACAGCGTGGCCAGCCGCGGATAATATTCTTTCCTCCAGCGAAGAAAAGTTCTCCGTGCGTGGCCAGTTTATGGAGCCCGAGGGACCTGCAATGCTTGGTTTGAATATGTTGAAGGGTTCGTTACGTGGTTTGTCTGATCCTCATTCCATCCTACTTTCACAATCTGTTGCGCAGAATCTTTTCGGCGCCGACGATCCAATGGGTCAACATCTGAAGATCGCGAACAAATTGGATGTTAAGGTAACGGGCGTGTACGAAGATCTCCCGTATAATTCAGAATTCCATGGTGTGAACTTCCTCGCTCCCTGGGAATTGTTTGTGTCTGCAAATGAATGGACAAGATCCGAAAACTTTGAAAGTAACACACTCCACATTTATGCGCAGATCCGGAATGAAACCAGCTTCGAATCCGCTTCCAACCACATCAAGGATGCGGTTCTGAATAATATTCCACCTGACCGAGGGTATGCTACCATCAATCCCCAGCTTTTTTTGCATCCGATGAAGGACTGGCATTTGCGGTCTGAGTGGAAAAATGGCGTCAACTCAGGAGGTTTGATTCAAACAGTGTGGCTGTTTGGTGTTGTAGGTGTAATTGTATTGCTTTTGGCGTGTATCAACTTCATGAATCTGAGCACAGCGCGTTCGGAAAAGAGGGCAAAGGAGGTTGGCATTCGCAAGTCAATGGGATCTGTCAGGTCGCAATTGATGAGCCAGTTTTTTAGCGAATCTTTTTTGGTCGTCCTTCTTGCGTTCGTTTTTGCCTTGATCATTGTGGTATCTTCACTGAGTTGGTTTAACGCCCTGGCCGGGAAACAAATGCAAATCCCGTGGATAAATCCATGGTTCTGGTCTGGCAGTATACTCTTTGTTTTCTTAACAGGATTGCTTGCCGGAAGTTATCCCGCGCTCTATCTATCCGCTTTCAACCCTGTTCGCGTGCTTAAAGGATCTTTTCGTGTCGGTCGGCATGCCTCAATTCCACGAAAAGTTCTTGTTGTAATTCAATTTACAGCCTCCGTTACCCTGATCATCGGGACGATATGCGTTTACAAGCAGATTCAGTTTGCTAAAGATCGCCCCGTTGGATATGATAGAAAAGGGTTGCTGATGATCCAGATGACGTCCCCTGATTTTCGTGGCAAATATGATGTGTTGCAGACTGAATTGAAGGCAAGCGGAGCTGTTACCGAAATTGCTGAATCGTCCAGTCCGACAACCGATATCTGGAATACCAACGGCGGATTTAACTGGGAAGGGAAGGATCCCGACTTCATGGTTGAATTCGCGAACTTCACCGTTACTCCTGAATATGGAAAAACAGTAGGATGGCAGTTCGTGAGAGGTCGGGATTTTTCAAGGGACCTCGCAAGTGATTCAGCCGGCTTTGTCATCAACGAAGCCGCGGCAAAGGTGTTGGGCTTTGAAAACCCCGTCGGAGAAGTAGTTGAATGGACGGCAGGATACCGGAGCAGATTCAGACGTTTCACAGTACTCGGAGTTGTCAAAGACATGGTGGTTAAATCACCTTATGCCGCGCCCGTACCCTCAGTATTTTTGTTAGGGCCATATGGCACAAACGTGATTAATATCAGGATCAACCCTGAAATGAGTACGGCAGAGGCGCTGACCAGAATCGAAGCCGTGTTCAAAAAGATCATCCCTTCCGTTCCATT
>CBFGXV010000543.1:0-3008 GCA_965652755.1 uncultured Chryseosolibacter sp.
TTACGCGCAAGAATGAGAAGATCACGCGAGAGAGCATCACAAACTTTATTGATAGGCTTCAGGTCACTGACGAGGTGAAGAAAAGACTAAGAAATATTACGCCTTTCAATTACACAGGGAAATAATCCGGCAAACTTATTTATTCTCAGGCTTATACAACAATTCCTTCTTCGCGAAATCATACAGAGTTAATCTTCTCAGGTCGATAAGAATGGTGTTGATCCTTTTGAGGTTGTCAAAGAAGGCCGCGAGATTGTCGTAGTGCTCGATCTGCGTCGTCGGGAAACTTCTGGATAATCCGAGATCGGTGCAAAACTTATCGCAGAAGTTATTCCAGTCTATGTCCGGATAAGCAATGTAATGCGCGTTGAGATTTCCCGTAGCACCCCCAAACTTGGCGGAGAAGGGAATCGTCTTCAACATGTCCAACTGTTTTCCGATGCGTGTGGTGAAGACAGCGATCTCCTTACCGAGCCGGGTAGGGGATGCCGGCTGTCCATGCGTGCGGGCGAGCATCGAAACATCTTTCCACTCCTCCGATAGTTTTTCGAGAATGAGGATAAGTTCCTGAAGGAGGGGTTGATAGTTGCTGTCGATAAACTCCCTCAGAGAAAGTGGTATCGCTGTATTATTGATGTCCTGGGAGGTCAGGCCAAAATGCACGAATTCTTTCACGGCGCCGAGGCCTAGGGTTTCCAGCTTCTCCTTTATAAAATATTCGACCGCCTTAACATCGTGATTGGTTGTCTTTTCTATCTCCTTGATGCGGAGGCCGTCGTCCTCGGAAAAACTGTCATAAATATTTCTGAGCTCCTTCAGTTTAGCGCCGGGAAAATTCTTCAATTCCGGAACCACGGGCAACAGCGCTATGAGGTACTCGATCTCCACGCGGACGCGGTAACGGATCAATCCGAACTCCGAAAAATAGGGGGAAAGCGGCTTTAGAATTTCCCTGTACCGGCCGTCGATGGGGGAAATGGCGTTTAGCGGATTTAAAGTCACATCGCTCGTGTTAAGGCGCAAAATTAACCCAGTGCGGCAATAAGCCAAAATCTTTTGTAGGCCTCGCCGAAAAGTGCATTTCAGCCCTTATCAAACGGTTTTTCCCGAGGACGATATGCATTATTCGTATATCATACTCAGCTAATCGCGGGATTTTCCCGGTATTCAGCTGCGAGATGTATCAAAATGGCATCAATTTTTGTTATGCTGTCAGGACAGGTGTCACTGGTACGGGCGGAATCGCCCGGCCGACAGGTTGTAGGACAGCAGTGAATGATTTGTAATTGCTCGGTCAAACAGGCATATTGCCGGCGTTTTTCAGAATTGATAATTCGTAATGAGGTATGGCTTTTAGTTTTTTCAAGAAATCAGATAAAACAACGGGAAAGGAAGAGGCTCACGCTGGCCCGAGATACCACGAGCTGGTGGTAAAAGACATCGTGAAGGAGACCGCGGATACAATCTCCATCGTGTTCGAGCATCCGGCCGCAGGACCCATCCAATATAAATCAGGGCAATTTCTCACGCTGATAGCGCCGGTGAACGGCAAGGAAGTCAGAAGGTCATATTCGCTGTGTACTTCGCCGTTCGTTGACCGCGATCTCGCCGTCACGGTAAAGCGTGTAGAGGGAGGGTTGCTATCCAACTGGCTCGCCGACAACCTCAGGAAAGGCGCAAAAATCAGGGTGATGGAGCCCATGGGCCAATTCACCACTGAATATTCCGCAGACCGTAAACGCCACCTTATCATGTTTGCCGGTGGCTCGGGAATCACTCCCATGATGTCGATCATCAAGAGTATTCTCACCAAAGAGCCGAACAGCATCGTTTCACTGATCTATTGTAACCGCGATATCGACAGCGTGATCTTCAAAGACACCCTGGACGAAATGCAGACCCGCGATGAGGGCAGACTGCACGTGATCCATGTGCTTGACAACGCGCCGATGAACTGGCAGGGATATTCGGGATTGCTCAACCATGAGATGCTGACGAAACTTTTTGAGCGCATTCCTGACTGGGGAATCGAGAACACGACTTACCTCATGTGCGGTCCCGAAGGAATGATGAAGAATGTCGACTCCCTTCTTGAAATGCGCCACATACCGAAAGAGAAGGTCTTCAAAGAAAGCTTTGTACAAGGTATCATTGACAAGGATCAAAAGAAAGAAGAGATCGTAACGGGCAAAGAAGAATTGAAAGAACGGGAAGTTACGATCCGTTACGATGGCCAGGAGTACAAGGTGATGGTACCACCTGACAAGGGTATCCTTGAAAGTGCGCTTGATCAGGGAATTGATCTTCCCTACTCATGCCAGAGCGGCCTGTGTACGGCATGCAGAGGCAAGGCGCTCAGCGGTAAAGTAAAACTCGATGAAGAGGAAGGATTATCGCAATCTGAGCGTGCCGAGGGTTATGTGCTCACATGTGTCGGTCATCCGCTGACCGATGATGTGGTGATTGAGATCGGCTAACCGTATTCTCGCGGAATCTGCTTTCAAACTTTTTACTCTCGGTCTGCATCCATTTGTCCCAGAAAGTAAAGTATAGTCCGTAATTGCTTTTAAACTCCTTGTGATGGAGCTCGTGGTGCGTTGATCCGATGATCCAGTTCGCCAATCTGTGTTTTTTAGAACTCCCGGGAAATATCTCAATGCCAGCGTGGTTGATGATGGCTGAAACCGTCATCAGGAGGAGAAATATTCCCAACGCGTAAATATTAATGGGAATGATCAGGACGAGTAGAGGCAGGAAAATGAATTGAAGGAGAGCCTCGAGCGGGTGGAAGGAGAAGGACGTAAATGCGGAAGTATGAATGCTCTCATGATGGATCTTGTGGACAATCCTGAAGATGCCCGGCATGTGCATCCACCGGTGAAGCCAGTAGTAATACGTTTCGTAAAGCACCAGATAGGCAAACAAGCTCGCGAAAAAATAAACCCATCCGAAACTGTTCACATCCGTATAAATTCTCGTGTGGCCTTCCTGGTAGACTAACAACATGG
>CBFGXV010000544.1:0-3005 GCA_965652755.1 uncultured Chryseosolibacter sp.
AGTGCGGAAGGCCAGCAGCTCGCCCGCGACCTCATCGCCAAAGCCGACATATTGATCGAGAATTTTCGCCCCGGCACGCTCGAAAAATGGAACCTCGACCCCGCAGAGCTGCGCAAGACCAATCCGGGCCTGATCGTCGTGCGCTCAGCGCCAACCGTAAGATCATGCTTCGAGTTGTTGAGTGTCCAGTGATTGTAGAGAAAATTCTTATCCTCGAATAGCATGTTGAAGTCGAGGCCGGTTTTTACCAGTTTTCGCTGCACGGTGTGATCGACAACTACGGCGAAATTCCGGGGCATAAGCATGGGGAATGGCACTTTGTAGTGATCAAATACATTTTTCAACTGTAGCCAGTATATATTTTCAGCTGGTCCGCCGACATATGCCAGGTTCGGTAGGATCCATTCCTGATATAATGGTCGCATGATGACATTCGGACTGAACTTTTCAGGCTCGTTCAACATCATGTGTCTCAACTCGCCTTCGGTAAACGAAAGATCATTCTCAACGACGCGAAATGTGTCGCCCTGTTTTTCAATCCGGCCCCGTAAACTTTTGTCGAGGTAAAAGAAGTTAATGTCCCGGCAGAAAACCTGTGTCTTGTAGCCAAGCTGCTCCAAACTTTTGTTGGTTTTATCCACCAACGAATGGGTGCTGTTGCTGAAGACATCCTGTTCGATGGCGGGAATGAATAATTTCTTCAGGTCGCGGTCGTCGGCATCCAATACAACAAGTCCTTCATTTCCAAAAAGGGAATTTACATAGTGCCTTACCGCGCCGGCCAGTGTTTTACTCTTTGTATACGCATCGCGGAAAATTGAAACATCGCCGGGAATCTCCTTCAGGAGCTTATCGAACCCCTGAGTACTGAATCTTCCTACCGCACCGGTCTGGGAAGTTTCCCAAACATATTTCTTCCCGTAAAGGCGGAAATATTTGATCTCGTCGTAATCATGATCTTCTGACGCCATCCAGTATACCGGTACGAAGTTATATTCCGGGTGCAGTTCTTTTAATTTCCTGCATGCATTGATCACCGTTACGATCTTGTAAACAAAATAGAGCGGCCCCGTAAAGATGTTGAGCTGATGACCCGTTGTTATCGTCAAAGTTTTGGGATCTGACAGGGAAGTGATGTTCGCGGAGACTATCTCGGCAGCGTTCAGGTCCCGATATTGTTTTAGCAGTGCGGCAACCAGCACTTCGCGGTGATGGCGGGGGAAGGATGATTTGTCAGCGATCTGCTCCTTGAAATTAGAAGGCTCGGGAAATCTGTTATAGAACGGCCGGAGGGTTTCTTTCTGGTTTATGTAGTCAAGAAAAAACGATGAAAATGCTTTGGTATCAGCAAGCGGAATTTTCTTATGCTGCATAACACGGGCGTATCGAGATGATGGAGATATTACAGATCATAACCGAATAACGGCAATATAGGTATAAGGTTTAACGATTTCCCCGGTGTTATTTCAGCGGTGTGCCGGTAAGATCGAACTCTGAGGCTCCGGTTATTTCAACGTGCACAAAGTCTCCGGTTCGGAGATACTCGCCTGCGCCTTTGATGATCACTTCGTTATCGACTTCCGGAGAATCAAATTCAGATCGCCCTATGTAATCACTTCCTTCCTTGCGATCGACAAGCACCTTCAGGACACTTCCGATGCGCTGCTGGTTGATCTCGAGAGAAATACCTTGTTGCAGTTCCATCACGGCATCGGCACGCTCTTGCTTGATCTCCTCCCTTACATCATCAGGCATGCTGAAGGAGTGGGTGCTTTCTTCATGAGAGTAGTTGAAAATTCCGAGGCGTTCGAATCGGGCTTTCTCAATGAATTCCATAAGCTGTGAAAAATCGTCTTCGGTCTCGCCGGGATGGCCAGCGATCATTGTTGTTCTCAGCGCGATGCCTGGAACCTTCTCGCGGATGGTTGAGAGCAGTTGCTCGGTTTTTTCACGCGTAATGCCCCGGCGCATGAGCTGAAGCATTCTGGTCGACCCATGCTGAAGCGGGATGTCCAGATATTTGCAGATATTTTCGCGCTCGCGCATGACATCAAGAACGTCCATCGGGAAGCCGGCCGGAAACGCGTAATGCAGGCGAATCCAGTCGATGCCATTGACATCCGACAACCGCTTCAATAACTCGGCGAGATTCCGTTTCTTATACAGGTCCAGGCCATAATAGGTCGAATCCTGTGCGATGACAAGCAGCTCCTTCGTTCCTCCCTTCGCCAGGTTCCTGGCTTCTGCTACGAGTTCCTCCATCGGCCTGGAAATATGCCCGCCGCGCATGAGCGGTATTGCACAGAAAGAACAGGGGCGGTCACATCCTTCGGAGATCTTCAGATACGCATAGTGTGCGGGGTTTGTTAGTATCCGCTCGCCGACCAGCTCCTGCCGGTAATCGGCTTTAAAGACTTTGAGAAGTCTTGAAAGGTCGCGCGTTCCAAACCATGCATCCACCTGTGGTATTTCCTTCTCGAGATCATCTTTATAACGCTGTGAGAGGCAGCCAGTCACGTACACCTTATCAACGATACCCTCTTCCTTGGCGTCAACGTATCGCAGGATGGTGTCGATCGATTCCTGTTTTGCATTGTCAATGAACCCGCAGGTGTTGATGACCACAATGTTGGCGTCATCGTCTTTTGACTCGTGTACAGCTTCTATGCCGTTGCCTTTCAACTGCGCAAGCAATACTTCGGAGTCGACCTGGTTCTTTGAACAGCCGAGCGTTACGAGGTTTATTTTCGTGGATTTGTGGCCTTTTGTTTTCATCTAATGGAACTCATTTTTCAACAACTGTCAACCCTTATTAATTCATCCTGCACGGACTTTGTGAAACTGGCTATGCGGAGTAGCTGTCACCATCCTTGCTCCAGGGGTCAATTCGCTGAAAGCTGCAAAAATACTAAAAATATACTGGCCTGGAATTTGGGCTTTTACCGCATCCAATATCTTTACGCTCGCAAACAGAGATGGTAAAAAAAAGCGCATGGTTCCTGTCT
>CBFGXV010000545.1:0-2998 GCA_965652755.1 uncultured Chryseosolibacter sp.
TTTTATGATCTTCTCGCGCAGTTGAGCGACCTGGGTAAACGAAGGTCCGTTGCTGGGGACAATCATTTCTGACGGATGGTGCAGGCAATGAAGGTATTAATTATGCTTTTCCGGGGGCAACATTTGTTACCTCGCCAGGCGCCGAAAGAATCATACGTGGTTTAAATCCGGGCCAACCCAAACACTGCGGGCTGGATGTTGTGTCAGGGCGACATCTGCCTGAGTCGTGGGCGGATAACGTTATAACGAATGACTTCCGGGCGAACAGGGTCAATCGGTTCAAGCTGGAAGAACAGGGCAGTGGTTATGCTTCGAAGCAAGCGGAGGATCTGCTATGGACGGATGATGTAGCTTTTCGCCCGGTAGATATTTCAGTGGGCCCGGATGGAGCGATCTATGTGGCCGACTGGTATAATCCAATCATTCAGCATGGAGAAGTGGATTTTTACGACCCGCGGCGTGATCAGCGGCATGGCCGTATCTGGCGTATCGTCGCGAAAGACCGGCCATTGGTTAAAAGGCCGGAGCTGCACAAAGCCACGGTCAACGAGCTGTTAGAGGCGTTAAAGCTGCCAGAGGACTGGACGCGCTCTCAAGCAAAGCAGGTATTGAAGGGGCGGGGCGCCGAAAAAGTAATTCCAGCGCTGCAAAACTGGATCAGCGGCCTTGATAAAAATGATAGTGAGTACGAACACCATCTGCTCGAGGCCCTTTGGGTCTATCAAACATTTGATGTAGTAAACGAGCAGCTTCTGCTGAATCTTTTGAATGCAAAAAGTCACAACGCGCGGGCTGCTGGTGTTAGGGTCCTTCAATCCTGGCATAACAGGTTAGCCAATGTTCCGGCCTTATTGAAGGAGGCGGTAGTGGACGATCATCCGCGAGTCCGCCTCGAGGCAGTCATTGCGCTTCGGAAATTACAGACCGTTGAGGCCGCGCGTACTGCTTTATCTGTATTGGAATATCCAATGGACGAATTTTTGGATTACGCGCTATGGCAAACTCTTCGGGAAATGGAACCTTTGGTGATGAAGCGCGTGAAGGCTGAACCTGGTTTCTTCGGCGATTCCAGGAAGAGCGCTTTTGTGCTTAAGTCGATGAACAACGCCGATGCTACCGCGTTGCTCATGCAACTTTATCGAAATGACCAGGTACCGGAAGAATACCATAAGGATGTGCTTCAAGCCACCGCGCGGTGGGCGCGGACCGCTGATTTGAATATGCTTTTTGATATGGCCGTTGAAGGCTATCAGAAGCAAAGCAAGCAGGTAGCAGCGCAGCTTGAAGCCTTAACAGAGGCTGCACGGCGGAGAGATATCAAGCCTGACAGGGACCTGAACCGGATTGCAGGATTTACAGGAAGTGAAGATGAAGCGATCGTCGTCAGTGCCCTTCGCCTGATGGGCTATTGGCGCATGGAAGAAATGAATGAGCGACTGATCGAGCGTGCGCGAAATGGGAATAAAGTCGTCAAGAGGGCGGCACTGCAGGCCCTGGCTAATAACCGCGCCGAGAAAGTGTTGGAAGAACTCGCCGGTGGGAAAAGCACCGTTGAATTAAGGCTTTTAGCTACTGCACAATTGGTGTCTTTAAATGTGAATGAAGCAGCACGGATTGGAGGAGAGCTTTTGCGGCGTTTACCAGAGACGGAAGATGCTTCCGAACTTTTCAAGGCATTTTTGTCGCACAGGGAAGGAACACGCGCTCTTGCTCAAGAGTTGATTTCAAATAAGATACCGGAGAATATTGCCAGGGCAGTGAGGCCCGCTTTCCAGCGCCAGATCCCCTGGGGCCGACACAAAGACGACGATGTGAGACTTCTCATTCAGGCATTGGAAGCGTCGGGTGGTTTTCTTCCGGCTGAGCGGATGCCGCAACAACTGAGTGCCCGCGAGATCAACAATCTGGCAATCGAAATAAACGGAAGCGCAAATCATGAGCTTGGTGAATCGGTATTTCGAAAAAGTAATTGCGCTTCGTGTCATGCTATCGGCGGGGCAGGCGGACTCATGGGGCCAGACCTCAGCAGCCTTGGTACAAGCTTAACCGTTGAGAATATTATCCGGTCGATGCTATATCCCGCTGAATCTATCAAAGAGGGATACGAGCTTCAGCGTGTAAGTAAAAAAGACGGTGCCGAACTGATGGGATACATGGTGAGTAATGGTGCATCGGAGGTTGTCATGCGTGATCTATCTGGTAAGGAGGTTGTCATAGATAAAAATCAGATCGCTGTACTTGAAAAAATACCGGGTTCACTTATGCCGCCCGGATTAACCGCGGGCTTAGAAAAGGAGGAGTTTATCAACCTGGTGGGTTTTCTCTCGAAACTGGGCGAATCGGGAAAGTTCCGCGTTCCCAACACGCGGTTCGTCCGACGGTGGAAGGCATTGATGCCAAGTAACGAGCTGTCTCAAAAGATCAACGAAAAAGGATTGGACTACATCGTAAATGAAAATACGAAAAGGATTCTGCGACCAGTGTATAGCAAGGTGTCTGGTACTCTTCCCATTGAAGAGCTACCGGTCATTGATCTGAGTTCAAACAGGAAGTACAGTTTTGTCACTTTCGAAGTAGAGACGCTTAGCGCAGGGAATGTTGGCTTGTTACTTAACTCAGCTGAGGGCGTTACGGCATGGGTAGGTAAGGAACAGCGGAATCTGGCTGATCCGTTCGTGATACATTTACCTGCAGGAATTCACGAGATTACGCTTGCCATTGACAGAAGGATACGGCGGGACGGTGTGCTTGGCATTCAACTTCAAGACGCTGAGCATTCTCCTGCTCAAACAAGGCTTGTGATGGGGCAGTAGAAAAACCGGTTGTTTGTCCAAAGGGTATTGTAGCAAACATTGATGAATGCGATGAAAAATCATAAATGGATGAAGAAAGGATCCGGAATCCGACGCTGGGGTAATGTGCTAGTGGTGACGTTCCTCTTCTCATTATTGAGCCAGCTACCGGGAAAAAGCCAGTCGCAGGTTACCGGGAAACCGAA
>CBFGXV010000546.1:0-2979 GCA_965652755.1 uncultured Chryseosolibacter sp.
ACATCCGATTACCTCGACCTCATCAGCCATTACGGCGAGCGCCAACAACCCTGCGCCGAACACCCACGGCAATCGCGATGCGACCAAATAAAAGGATTCAGCGTTCCACTTCTTCTTCATCACAAGCTGGTATTTAACAAGAATGGATTCATTTAACGATTTATTTCCTCTTTTGCTTTATCGTCACTTCACCGGCAAACGTGGATGCCGGGAGGTTCGCCCCGTTAACGAGATTTCCCCGGGAGAAAGGTCTCCACCCATAACGCACCCATTTAGGATCGGGTACCCTTTTCGATCGCAACCTTATCCCGTTTCCGTCGATCGTTGCCGCCGCCGCATGAAATACTTTGTCTTCACCCGCGAGCTCAAACGGACCCGGCATTTTACCATCAGATGTCTGAAGTTTTTCGCTGTGGTTGAAGTTTATGAATACGGATGACTTTTCCACAAAAGCATCCCGGAAAAGCGGTCCGTTGTGCGGCACATTGTGGCCATATTCTTTTGCTAGCGCCAATAAGGCAAGTCGTTCTCCCACTTCTTTTTTTCTTCTGGGATGAATATCGAGTGAATCTCCAACGTCTGTAGTGACGGCCATGCCGGTGGCCGGGATCGTCTCCAGCAGTCTCCGCTGGCTGTCGCGAAAGTGTGGCCAGGCCGGACTTTGAAAACTTGACAGCTGTGTATAAAAGAAAGCAAAATCGTCGCCCCAGTACGAGCGCCAGCTGTTTACCAGGGTAGTAAGCAATTGTTCATGAAGTGCGACGTTGTGGACATTTGCTTCGCCTTGATACCAGATTGCGCCCCGCAGAGGAAACCCCACCCAAGGCTGCATGCAGGATTCAAACAGATATGCGGGCTCATAGGGATGCCGTTGCAACGCATTCGCCGCCAGGCTGGTATTGTGAATGCCTCTGTCGCGGCACCATTGGCCAATGAGGGGATTCTTTTTCCAGTCCTGCAGCAAGTCGGCCAATATCGGATGGAACTCCATCGAACGCCTGTCAATCCACGCTTCCGTGGGTGATCCTCCCTTTGAATTGTGAATAAGTCCTATAGGGACATTCAAGTCTTCGTGAAGTTTTTTTCCAAAGTAGTACGCTACTGCGGAAAATGATGCGGCCGATTCAGGATTGCAGGACTGCCAGCCTTCGCTGATGTATTCCAGGCTATTTATAAGGTGCAAGATATCCTCTTCCCACGCGTCCCGGATCGAGGGATCGGCGGTCTTCATATTAAAGAGCCTGATCTGTGGATGCGTTGCCGTAGGAATATCCGCGTCACCCGTGGCCGCCTCCGAAAGTTTGAACGTCATGTTCGATTGTCCGGAGCAGACCCATACCTCTCCCACCAGAATGTCATCAAAAGTTAAAACTGTTGCGTCACTGGCTATCCTCAGGTTATAGGGGCCTCCTTCCTTTCTTGCGGGAAAGGTCACCCTCCAGTTTCCGTGTTCATCAGCTTGTGTCTTCAATGTCCTTTCTGCTAAAGTGACTGAGACTTCCATGCCGCGATCCGCCTTGCCCCAGATGGGAATCGCCTTGTTCCTCTGCAACACCATGTGCGATCCGAATACCTCGGCGACAGACAACCCGCCATAGTCTCCGCTGATCACACCATAAATCGTTTCAGCCATGATCCTAGCGCCCTCCTTGTCGGGATGGACGGCATCACTGAATAGATGCGGCATATCGTACAGCGGCGTGTGAAGGTCGATCAGACCCGTGGATGTAGCCTTCGCAACGATGCGGATATTGCCCTGCACTTCCCAATACCAATCCCGCAGCGCCGCCTTGAATCTTTTCGATTGATTGAAATATGGAGTCATTGTACAAACCCATATCTCGGGTTTTGACGGCAGCGATCGAAACTGGCTGATGAGGTCGAGGTAATCGGATGTAAAGTCGTCTTTTAAGAACGGCCACACTTTGAGGCCGGTGTCATTGATTCCGAGATCGATAATGACGATGTCAGGATTAAAATTGAGCGCATCCTTGAATTGGTCTGTTTCAACATAGGCGTTAGGCGCCTTCTTTAACAGGGTTGCTCCGTTTCTGCCAAAGTTGCCCACAACATAGTTATCCCCCAGCAACGTTTGCAGCACCGCCGGATACGACTCTCTGGATTTATCTTTCAATCCACCTCCGTAAGTAATGGAATTACCCACACAGGCAATCCTGATCCGCGCTGATTGCTCCTGCGTTCTCTGAGGTTGACTCCATGCAAAAGAAATGCTCAGGCAGGTGAATAGCGTCCATAATAAAGTTTTCACCCCCCGGCGGATCAGGCAGCGGAAGTGGTCGGAATAAGCAGATGAGAAAGGATGGGTTTTCATACTGTCAGGACGCTGCGAATAGAAGCCACAACCTGTTCAGCAAGAACCCGGCTGCCCGCTTTTGTAAAGTGCACATTGCGCGGAATTTGAAGGTCGCTCATCTTCGGCAAAACAAAGCTGTAGAGGTCGTCGATGGCCACCTTATGCTTCTTCATGATCCTGAGCGCGGCCTTATTGTATTTCGCAGACTGGTCTGCCCTTCGCAGGGGTCCATCGGGTTTATCAGGATAAGGAGTCGTTGTTGCAAATATCAGTTTAGCCTTCGTGGCTTTCAGTTTGGCTGTGATGGCCTTGAGGTTTCTCGAATATTGCTTTACATCCGCCTGCTGCGGATGGTTGGGATCGTTGCTGTTCTTGCGCGTCACAGGGTCGACGTGTTTAAGGTCATGCAATCCAAAATTGAAATGAATCACATCCCACTTCGTATCGCCCAGCCACTTGTCGATGTTGGCGAGGCCGTGGGTGGTGCCCTGACAATTCTCCTCAGGCCTCACTACGGTGGCTTCTTGTGCCAACATCTCCTTGACATAGGGCGTGTAGCCAATTGAAATGGAATCGCCCAGGATCAACACTTTCGGCAACGCTATGGAAGCCTGGGCATCAAAGCGCGGTGCCACCAAAGCAACCCCGGCCAGCATCGAGCTGCA
>CBFGXV010000547.1:0-2977 GCA_965652755.1 uncultured Chryseosolibacter sp.
CGCGTCGGTACCACCGTTGGTGAGCAGGATCAGAAATGAAATGTCGTGCGTGCCCGACGTCATCACAAGGGTATTGAAACTCACCCGGATGGACTCCTGAGGAGAAAGGGCCAAGGCGAAATCCTTTGTTTCCGCAACCACCCCGTCGACAACGAACCGGATACGCGCGCTGGTGACATCGTTGCTTCCGAAATTGAGCAGTTCGATCACAGGCGTAATGCTGTTGCTGCAGACGGAAGCATCAGGGAAAATGATCGATCTTATTCCGAGATCATTTGCCAGCGGAGCGGGGTCCTGCAATCCGGGAGATGTAAGAAGCGACTTGCGCCGCGGGCTGTTCTCAATGACGATGGACATGCGGTCGACCTGTCCCTGTGTGAAAAGGTTCATGCAGTCATCATCAGAATAATCAAGGAAGTTCTGGAACATGATCACCTCGCCACATGAGTCCGTGCGCGGGTGGACAGGGCAACCGTTGGTGCTGCCGGCCTGGTTGGGAGTGTCTGCGACAAAGTCGGAATTATTACACCCATTGTCATCGCCCCAGATATGGTTGAGGCCGAAGAAGTGACCGGTTTCGTGTGTCAGGGTTCGTCCTTTATTGAACATCGGATCCAGGCTGAATGGACCATCGTCCGTCGAGCCAAAGGCCCTGTGCCAGATGACGACTCCATCAGTGAGCCGGTTTGTGGATGAATTGTCCATCCCTTCAATATCTGATTCCGGGAACTGCGCATAACCTGCATGTCCGTCAGTGAGATTGCATACCCAGATATTCAGATAGTCCTCCGCCGGCCAGTAGCTGAGTGACTTGAGCGGGTAGTTGTCCTTCATCGCCCATGAACTTCGTCTGCCATTCACGCGCACAATCCCAGACGTTGCCTGGCCGTCGGGGTTGCGTTTCGCCAGTACAAATTCCACGTCCAGGCTACCGGCTACGCT
The DNA here is from genome assembly GCA_965652755.1 of uncultured Chryseosolibacter sp. Taxonomy (GTDB): domain Bacteria; phylum Bacteroidota; class Bacteroidia; order Cytophagales; family Cyclobacteriaceae; genus Chryseosolibacter. The sequence continues at coordinate 943 of CBFGXV010000547.1, forward strand.
CGCGAATACCGGTGGTGTATTGGAGGCATCGGCGTTCTGGCGGTTGAAGTCCTCATTGATGACCCGAAGTTGGGAGAGTATCTGCGCTTCGGAAATGTTCGCACCGGTGCCGACCGCTTCGCCATTGTGAACCACATGTATCACCACGGGAATTTTATACGCCGCAGCCTGTTGCCGTGCCCTCGGCAGGGAATGTCGCCGGATGTTTTTGCGGGTCATCCAGTCTTCAAATGCAATTTTCTGAAGCTGGTAATCTTTGCGAAGCGCCTTGGTGTATTCCACCGTGCCGCAGCGATCCTGGGCGATGACGTGCCCGTCAGGAGCAGCCAGGCAGAATAACAGTCCTGAAAGAAAGAGATATCGCAGGACTGTCCTCATGAACATTTCAAATACTTATGAATGAGAGTGATTCACAGTTTCCGGATTTTACCGGGCGGTCAGAGATTCAATGGGATTAAATTCACTACTTCGATACCTTTCACCTCCGGTACGTCGCGCTTGATCGCTGCTTCGACGCCTGCTTTGAATGTCATCGTAGACATGCTGCAGTTGCCGCAATTGCCCACAAATTCCAGACGGACAACCAGGCCGGGAGTTACCTCGTTGATCTTCACATTACCGCCGTCCGCCAGCAAATACGGTCTGATAGAATTGAGAGATGTTTCGATCTTCTTCGTCAATTCTTCAACATTTAATGTAGTATCGCTCATTATACTTTCAATTCAACCTTCTGTGTACTTACAAAGTTAGCATTTCTTATGGCAATCTGGCGCGCAAGTGTTTGCGCCAGTTCGTGAAACGCTTGTCCCGTTGCACCGGGTTTTAATACGGCCGGTAATCCGCTGTCTCCGCTTTCGCGGATACTTTGTACAAGCGGGATTTGCCCCAGGAACGGAACATTGTGTTTCTGGGCGAGGGTCTTGCCGCCCTCCTTGCCGAAAATATAGTAGCGGTTTCCAGGAAGTTCTTCCGGCGTAAAATACGCCATATTTTCAACCACTCCCAAAATCGGGACGTTTATCTGGGGCTGCTTGAACATGGCCAGGCCCTTGTTTGCGTCAGCCAGCGCTACTTTTTGTGGCGTGGTCACGATGACGGCCCCGGTCACGGGTACAGTCTGAACCATTGTAAGGTGGATGTCGCTGGTTCCAGGGGGAAGATCAATGAACAGATAATCCAGCTGGCCCCAGTCCGCATCGCTGAAGAATTGTTTCAGGGCGGAACTGGCCATCGGACCACGCCACACAACGGCGCTGTCCGGCGGCGTGAGAAACCCTATCGAAAGCAACTTCACGCCATATTGTTCCAACGGGATGATTATGTTTTTGCCGTTCACTTGTTTGACGTGCGGTTGCTCGTGCTCACAGTTAAACATCGTGGGTATCGAAGGCCCATAAATATCGGCATCGATCAGTCCGACTTTCGCTCCCGCCATAGCCAGCGCAACCGCGAGATTGGAGGTAACGGTCGATTTTCCGACGCCCCCTTTTCCGGAGGCGATCGCGATAATATTTTTTACCCCCGGCAGTATGGGCGTGTTGTCCCTCTGGGTGGTTACAGACGATGTGATGTTGATCGATATTTCAATATCCTCGCCAACTACCCGCCTGACCGCATTTTCGCAATCCTGTCTGATCTTTTCCTTTAACGGACAGGCTGGCGTGGTTAAAACCACTGTAAATGATACCTTTCGGGGGCCCGTTTGAACGTCCCGGATCATATTAAGACTCACCAGATCCCGCTTCAGGTCAGGGTCTTCTACGGTGGCTAGCGCCTTTAAAATATCGGATTGGCTATAAGACATGCTCTCGTAACAAAGTTTTGTAACAAAAAAATCAAATCTGAAGCCGCAAGTTAGTGACGATTGCAGGATTATTAAAGGAAATACCCACTGCAACTGTTATTTACCGGCTTGTTTACGCGGGGCTTCATTTTATTATCTTTGTCGGCTGAGCTGACCCGATACAACACCTGATGATTACCCGCGAAACGATTGAGGAGATTAAGAACCGCGTCGACATCATTGATGTGATCA
>CBFGXV010000548.1:0-2965 GCA_965652755.1 uncultured Chryseosolibacter sp.
GTATGAGACCGAAAGCGTGCCTTTTCCAAAAGACCCCAGCAAGACGCAGGTTGGAATGGACGGTCCCTTCCCTACGGGTAATTATACCAAGACTGGTTTTTATATCCGCAAGATCACAAACCCGAGCAAGGCCGTGGTAGAGCCGAACTTCTCTGATCAGAACTACATTGATTTCCGGTATGCGGAGATACTGCTGAATTATACAGAAGCTGCACTTGAAATGGGGACCAACCTAACGGAGGCGCTGGACGCGATAAACCAGGTGAGAAACCGCGCGGGAATCAGGTTGCTCGATGCGTCGGAGCTCACAATAGACAGGTTGCGAAACGAAAGAAAGGTGGAGCTGGCGTTTGAAGATAAACGATTCTGGGATATCAGGCGCTGGAGGATCGGTACAGAGCTTTTTAAGAACACCTACATGACGGGCTTATATCCTTATCTGAAGTATAACGGAACTTCCTACAAGTACATCTTCAAAAAGATAAGCGGATATCCCCTTGATGGCGGGTTGTCCAGGATCTTCGATCAAAGGGATTATTACAGCAACCTGGCCAATTACATCAGCACCAACAAGAATATAGTTAACAATCCTCAATGGTAAATTATAAGAAGATGAAGACGAAATATTTATTCTTTGTAATTACGATATTGTTAGCGGGAGCTGGTTGCGAGATTGACAACTACGAAGGTCCCCAGTATGCACTCACAGGCAGCATTGTTGACTCCGAGACGAATGAACTTATTGAGTCCGGGGGAATTAATGCCGGAACAGTGGTGAAGTTATACGAGAACAATTCGACTCAGCCGCTTATCTACCAGACGTTTCCGGATGGGACCTTTACAAATAGCAAGGTGTTCGCCGGGACTTATTCCTATGTGGCTGAAGGACCGTTCAAGATGGCGGAAGCAGGTCAGCCGAATATAGTCATTGGTAAAAATTCGCAGCTTGACATCAGCGTGATACCAAATGTCCGTCTGGGCATGACTGTTACCGGTTCAGATGCGACCAGCGCGACAGTTGATGTCGACTTTGAAAAGCTGGCTGCGGATCAGAAGCTGGTCAATCTCGCGGTTGTCTGGAGCAAGTATCCGAACCCGAATAACTTTACTTTCGCCGGCGGTGCCATCGCGACAGAGAATGTTGAATCGCTTAATCTTACATCGGGCGTAAAAACATTCACCATCAAAAACCTGCAGCCCAAAACGAAGTATTATATCAGGGCCAGCGGTCGTACGTCGAATCCTGGAAATTTTTATAACTACAGTTCGCAGGTGGAATTGCAAACGCCGTAGAACGAGTGAGATTTGTTTTCAATGCGTTTGTGCGTGACTGGTCTTGCTGATTGCAATACCCGTCGCACGCGAACGCATTTTCATGCCTTGATTGTAGTTAAAAAGACCATTGTTCGTTTGATTTGCTTGTTTGTAAAGCAGTTCTGCCGGGCATAGTCGCCTGGCACCAACCAATTGGATGACAGTGTATCTGTAAAGTCATATTTAATAATGAGCAAACCCATTTTACATTGGAGCACGTCTGCCCGATATGTCCTGTGCTTATTCTTGTCGATCGCGATGGCTTCGTGCCAGAAACCAGACACATCTGACAACGGGCCTGTAGCGCCGGAAGACGCCCTTGCCACGTTCCAACTGGAGCCCGGATTTAAGATCGAGTTGGTCGCTGCCGAGCCGCTTGTCTCGGATCCTGTTGACATGGAGATAGATGAAGAGGGACGGCTTTACATCGTTGAAATGCATGGATATCCTCTTGATAAAAGCGGCGCCGGGCAGATAAAACTCCTCGCTGATTCCGATGGGGATGGCAAGCTCGATAAAAGCACGCTGTTCGCCGATAGTCTGACACTGCCGTTCGGGATTATGCGCTGGAAAAAGGGGGTATTGGTTGCTGACGCTCCTGACATTTTGTATCTCGAAGATACCGATGGTGATGGGAAGTCCGATATCAGAAAAGTAGTCCTTACTGGCTTCGCATTTTCAAATGCGCAAATGAATGCAGGCAATCCCCTTTATGGTTTGGATAACTGGATCTACCTCACGTCTGAATCCGGTGGGACCTATCAGATCTACAAAAATGAATTTGGCGACCTTGGAAGCGATATCCACTATCCAGGTGTGAAGGATGGTCCGAGATTGCCTTTGGAGGGCTCAGGGCGCACGGTTCGTTTCCGTCCAGACGAGCATTCGCTTGAGCTAACATCGGGTGTGACACAGTTCGGGCACAGCTTTGATGATTGGGGACGCCATCTTCTCGGAAATAATTCAAATCATATTTACCACGAAGTGATCGGCGCACCTTATCTGAAGCGCAACCCCGACTTACCTGTTTCCAGTGCAACACATACCCTCAGCGACCACGGTGGCGAAGTTTTTTCGATCACTAAAAAGCCTGAACGGCAATTGCTGACGAACGTCGGCGTCTTTACTTCCGCCTGCGGTAATACGACCTATTCGGGAGGTAATTTTCCTGCGCCTTTCAATGAAGGAGTGAACTTTGTGGCGGAGCCGGTCAGCAATATTGTTCACGCCGATCGACTGTCTGATGACGGCGCCACATTCAAGGCAAGCCGCGTCGGCAATGGCCCCAATAAGGAATTTCTGGCGTCAACTGACTTCTGGTTTCGTCCTGTCAATATGTACGTAGGACCGGACGGAGCGCTTTATGTACTCGATTACTACAGACAGATCATTGAACACCCCGAGTGGATGTCGGAAGAAGCAGTCAAATCCGGAGCCCTTTACAACGGCCGGGATATGGGAAGGATCTACCGGATCACCGCAGCAGATGCAGGGCCCGCCGAATGGATAAAGGGATTAACGCTGGGAAGCCGTTCGAGCCTGGAATTGGTGAAAGAACTGTCGAATCCCAATCTCTGGTGGCGTAAGAACGCCCAGCGATTGCTGGTCGACAGAAAGGACGAGCAGGCCATTCCGGCTTTGGTCGAAATGG
>CBFGXV010000549.1:0-2964 GCA_965652755.1 uncultured Chryseosolibacter sp.
CTGCGCTTGTGCGCTAAGCTTTTGGTATAATGAGCAATGGGATCCGGGACTCGTGGGCCATACCTACCGACTTGCTTGCGAGAAAGAGCCGGTCGAACCATCCGCGTTTCTGATCGGTGAAGAGAACGACGAGTGACGGTTTGTAAGCGTTCATATCTTTGATGAGATGCTGTCCCAGCGATTTTCCAACATCGTATTTCCGGAACCGGAAAGCCACTCCCGGAGCTTTATATTTTTTTGCAAGAGCATCCAGTTTCTTTCGCGCCTCATCGACATCGGCGAGGAAATCATAATGAACCACGGATACTTTTGCCCGCAGCGCTTTTGCAATTTCCCGGACATGTTCCAGTTCAGGGCCGATAGCGTTCAGATCAGACGCGTAAAGAAGATGCTTGAGCGGACTTCGTCTGTAGGTTTCTGGTATTACAAACACAGGAACTGGTGACTCCTGAATGAGCCGTGAAGCATGCGTACCCACAAGCTTCCGCAGGCGTCCCGCGCCTCTTGTACTCATGCATATAACGCTCGCGCGAATACTCAGCGCGTAGTCAATTATCGCCTTTGAAGGGTCCGGCTGCTGCTCCACAAAGCACTCAGAGGATGGCTTTACCGCTTTCGCAGACCGGTAAACATCTGCCACAAATTTTCTGAGAAACAGCGTTGCCTTCGCGGTTTCAGCGTCCCTGTAAGATTCATACTGCGCTTCAGACCAGCGCGTCGGCCGGAGATATTGAAGGCAGTGATAGAAAACCAAAGGTCGCTTTGTCTGCGCTGCAAGCCCGAAAGCGAATCGCATACCTGCTCTTGAATTAGGAGATAAGTCCGTGGGCACCAATATTGCGTTCATGGCAAATCTGTTTAAAATTTACACCAGGCGATTCAAATACAGAGCGATCAGACCTCGTGTCATAGATACGACAAGATGCCTCTCTTGCTACTGTTCCGAAATGACATCAGTCATGTAGGGAGGTTCACAGACCCTGACAAAAATCATGTCGTTTTTTGATGTTGGTGTGATAAATCATTAAGTTAAAGCCTTACGTTTGGATTTAACACGCTTTGCCATGAAAAACATACTTGTTCCCTGCGATTTTTCGAAGCCTGCGGTCAACGCTTTCCGTTTTGCCCTTGACATTGCGGGCAAATCCAAAGGTATCGTACATCTCCTGAATGTGATCGAGCTCCCGGCCATCCATGACCCGATCATTATGCCCGTCGTATTCTTTGAAAAGGAATTTCTGAATGAGCTAAAGGAGAAAACGACAAAGGAGTTTGACAAGATCATCAACCGATACAAGCCCGATGCGGTTGAAGTAAAGACCGAAGTTACTTTTGGCGCTGTTTCGCGGATGATCCAGGATTTTATAAAAAAGAAAAAGATCGACATCGTCATCATGGGATCGCACGGCGCCACCGGCATCCGGGAGTATTTCATCGGTTCGAATGCGGAAAAAATAGTGAGAAATTCGCCAGTGCCTGTACTGGTGCTGAAGGATCTCTACAAAGGACCCGTGGAGAATATTGTTTTTCCCAACACGCTTGAGACAGAAAGACAGGACAAGCTGATTGCGAAAGTGAAGGAGCTGCAGGCGTTCTTCAAAGCAACGGTCCATATCCTTTATGTCAACACACCGACCAATTTCGCCGCCGATAATATCACCCTGGAACGCCTTCGTCAGTTTGCAAAAGAATTCGCTTTCAGAAATTATACACTGAATGTGTACAATTACCCGTCAGAGGAAAGCGGGATCATACAGTTCACGAGCCAGATCAAAGGCGACCTTGTTGCAATGGGCACCCACGGGCGCAAAGGCCTCGCTCATTTTCTGAACGGCAGCCTTGCCGAAGACGTCGTGAACCACGCGAAGTTTCCTATCTGGACGTTAGCTAACCCTTAAACGACGAACACAACACACGCGAAGAGGTTTAACCATTGAAATATTCAGAAAGGTGCATCGCGGGGTAACTCCACGATAAACCGGGTTCCTTGGTTTTCTTTACTGTCGAACGATATACTGCCATTCAATTGCTGAACGAGTTGGTTCACTACGAATAATCCGATCCCGTTCGATATTTCCCCCTTGAGACCGGGCCGGGCGGCGCGTGTCTTCTTATCGAACACGTAGGGTTTGATATCGTCGGGAATACCGACACCGTCGTCCTGAACAGTAACCCGCACTTTTGATTTCTCTTCGCGCACGGTCACTTCTATCAGCCCTTCCGGTTTTGTGAATTTCACTGCGTTGGAAAGAATGTTGTGAACGATCTGAAAGAACTTTGTTGCATCGGCATTAATGAACACATGCCTGGTTTCGGCGGTGATCCTGAATTGTTTGTCAGGATTGGCCTCCTTGAGCTTTTCCGACACAATGCGGACTTTTGCAACAGCATCAAACCGGTTTACCTTGGCCTTGATATTGGGCGCTTCAAGGTGCTCCTCCTGCAGGAACTTATCGATGATGCGGATACAATCGGAGGTGACTTCCCGCATGATCTTGATATGCGCGTCGAGCTTATTATACTTCTTTTCCTGAACTGCTTTTTCGATCAGATCCAGGGTAAACCGCGAGAGGTTCAGGGGGGTGGTCAGGTTCTGCGAAACCATATCGAGGATGGCATCCTTTCTCGCACCAAAATTGATCAGGTAATCCTCGTTTTGCCGCAGCCTGCTGATGTCTTTAACGAAGCCGATGATGTTGCTATTGTTGCTGCCGAGATATGCATTGCACGAGAGGATCTTTTCGGAGTTGTTCTGGATTAAGCGCACCTGAACGTCCTCCACGCTTCCTTTCTTAAGTATGTCTGAGTAACGCTTGGAAAGATATTCCGTATCTGCCTGAGGAAGATAATGAGCGACCATCTTCGGTTCGTCCATGACAAGGTTCCGGTCGAGCTCCACAATTTTCACAAAGCGCGGATCAACGCCGCGACACCAACACGATGCCCACCCACGCAGGGGCGGCG
>CBFGXV010000550.1:0-2957 GCA_965652755.1 uncultured Chryseosolibacter sp.
GTTGTAAGCTGGCATCCTGGCACTTGTTCTCCATCGCGCAGTGTCGTGTCGAAGATTTCAATTTTTTGGCTCATGATACTGTATTTTTGGACGATCAGTTATTAATCAAAATAGTGGAGACCAGGCGCACCTGATTGCAGATCACATTACCCATCACCTCCGTGCCAAGGATTTTCTCGTGGGGGGTAGTGGCATCCGCAATGTCGCGCGTGCGATATCCCTCCTGCAAGGTCTTCTCGACGGCTTTAATGATGGCGGAAGCTTCGTCCTTGAATCCAAAAGAGATGTCAAGCATAAGCGCCGCGGACAGAATAGAGGCTAACGGGTTGGCTACACCTTTTCCTGTGATGTCATGTGCGCTGCCGTGGATAGGCTCGTACAAGCCGACCTTGTCTCCGATAGAAGCGGAAGCAAGCATACCCATTGATCCCGCGATCTGCGAGGCTTCGTCCGTGAGGATGTCGCCGAAAAGATTTCCAGTAACAACGACGTCGAAACTTCTCGGGTTCTGGATCAGCTTCATCGCAGCTGCATCCACGAACATATGCTCCACAGTTACATCCGGATATTGTTTCGCAACCTCCTGCACAACCGATCTCCACAGACGGGAACTTTCGAGCACGTTTGCCTTATCAACAGATGTTAATTTATTCCTCCGCGTTTGCGCTGCCTTGAAAGCCTTGTGCGCGATGCGTTCTACCTCGAACTTTGAATAAATCATTGTATCAAACGCCGTGTCGCGGTTATTCTTGTAACCACGCTCGCCGAAATACACATCGCCCGTGAGTTCACGAAAGAAAAGAATGTCTGCGCCCTTAAGGACTTCCGGTTTGATGCTGGACGCGCCGAGCAGCTCGTCAAACAATTTGATGGGCCTCAGGTTGGCATAAAGGCCGAGTTCTTTCCGCATCCTCAAAAGGCCCTGCTCAGGTCTTACGGTAAGCGTTGGATCGTTGTCGTACTTGGGGTGACCTACCGCCCCGAACAGAATTGCGTCGGTGTTCTTAAGTTTGGTGAGCGTTTCCTCGGGAAGTGGATTGCCCGTGGCCTCGATCGCCTCATGACCTATCTGCGCGTAGTCAAAGATAAATTCGTGACCGAAACATTCGGCGATCTGCTCAAGCACTTTCTTGCCACAAGCCGTCACTTCCTTTCCGATGCCGTCTCCGGGGACGATGGTAATTTTTTTCTTCATTTTTATTTAGTGGGTCAGTTCAAATTGTTTAATGTCATTCCTGTGGTTAAGGAGATAATCGATGTCATCATAACCATTGATCATGCATGTCTTCTTGTACGCATTGATGTCAAATCCTTCGGAACTGCCATCTTCGAGGAAAACCTTCTGCTGTTCGAGGTCGACCGTGATTATCGTCGATGGATTTTGTTCGACAGCCGCGAGTATTTTCTTAAGGAATCCATCGGACACCTGAACTGGTAACAAGGCATTATTCAATGCGTTATTCTTAAAGATGTCAGCAAAGAAGCTTGAGATTACCACGCGGAAACCGCCATCGACGATTGCCCACGCGGCGTGCTCGCGGCTACTTCCGCATCCGAAATTCTTTCCTGCCACGAGGATCTTGCCGGAGTATTTTTTGTCGTTCAGCACGAAGTCCTTCGGCTTGCCTTCTGCGTCGTATTTCCAGTCGCGGAAAAGATTCTCTCCAAAGCCCTCACGTGTCGTGGCTTTCAGGAAGCGGGCTGGAATGATCTGATCAGTATCGATATTTTCGATCGGCAGGGGTACCGCCGTACTCTTTAGTGTTGTGAATTTTTCTTTACTCATGGATTCAATCGTAATGCGTCCTGATAATAATTATAAATCGCGTACATCTGTCACCTTGCCAGTGATGGCCGCGGCAGCTGCGCTCAGCGGGCTGGCGAGGAAGGTACGGGATTTGGGTCCCTGGCGTCCCTCAAAATTGCGGTTGGACGTGGAGATGCAATATTTACCTGCAGGGATCTTGTCTTCGTTCATTGCGAGACATGCAGAACAACCGGGTTCGCGTAATTCAAATCCTGCAGCTTCAAAAATTTTGTCCAGTCCTTCTTTCCGGGCCTGTTGCTCAACTTGTTTTGAGCCGGGTACTACCCACACTTCGACGTTTGGAGCTTTCTTTTTTCCTTTTACCATTTCCGCAACCAGTCGAAGGTCTTCGATGCGTGCGTTGGTACAGCTACCGATGAACACGTAGTCAACACTCTTGCCGAGCAATTGAGAGCCGGGCTCCAGCCCCATGTATTCGAGTGATTTGGAGAACGATGTTTGCTCGCTGATATCTTTCAATTCGGAAAGTGTGGGGATCCTGTCAGTGATCTTGATGCCCATGCCGGGGTTTGTTCCGTATGTGATCATCGGACCAATGTCAGACGCGTCATACTTCAGAACCTTGTCGAACGTTGCGTCTGCATCCGTCTGAAGATGTCTCCACTGTTCGACGAGTCTGTCGTACTGCTCACCCTTCGGGGCAAATTGCCGGCCTTTGATATAATTGAATGTTGTTTCGTCGGGTGCTATCAGCCCGCCGCGTGCGCCCATTTCGATACTCATGTTGCAGATGGTCATGCGCGCTTCCATGGAAAGTCCGCGAATGGTATCACCAGCATACTCGACAAAATATCCGGTCGCCCCGCTGGCGGAGATCTTCGATATGATATACAGGATGATATCCTTGGCAAGAACACCTCTCGAGAGTTTGCCATTGATCTCGATCTTCATGCGCTTTGGTTTGTATTGCAGAACGCATTGTGTCGCGAGCACTTGTTCCACTTCGCTGGTTCCGATACCGAAGGCAATATTGCCAAAGGCTCCGTGTGTCGATGTGTGGCTGTCGCCGCAGACGATCGTCATGCCTGGAAGCGTTAATCCAAGTTCAGGACCGATGATGTGCACGATACCCTGGAAGGGGTGGCCCAGATCGTAAAGGTTGACACCGAACTCGGCGCAGTTCTTTCTT
>CBFGXV010000551.1:0-2945 GCA_965652755.1 uncultured Chryseosolibacter sp.
CGACCTGACCTTGCGCAAACACGAGAAAGTCGAAGCCGAGATAGCTCATGTTCAGGCGGGCACCATATACGAAGTCAGGATGAGGACTGCCGATAAAGGTATGGTCATTGGGACTGATCAAGCCATCCTTGTTCACGTCCACCACGATGGGGTCTCCAGGCTTCGGCACATAGTCAGCGATATTATTCTCAGCTACATAAGCATTGATCTGCTCTTGGCTTTGGAAAATTCCATCGGTCTTGTAGCCGCGGAAGAACCAAAGCGGATACCCAAGTTCAAAGGCTGTCGCCGTCCAACCCGTTCCTACCGAAACGCCCGCTACTCTGGGATAAAGCGGATTCAGGAATGTTGCCTCGTTCTTGATCGCAGTACCGTTCAAGGCGACCTCGTACTTGAAGGCTCTTTCAAGCTCGCGGTAACTAACTTCAACTTCTACTCCACGGTTTCTTACGTTACCGCCATTGATTTTTGGAAGAGGGAAACCAACAAAGTTTGGCGGTGTACCCGGCGTAAGAAGATCCTTGGTGGTTTTGTTGAAATAATCGACGGTCAATGTGATCTTGTCGTTCAGGAAACCTGCATCAAAACCGACGTCGAACTGCTCACTGGTCTCCCACGTAAGGTCATTGTTTGCAAGGTTCGCAGGCTCAGCCCCAATCAGAAATGTTCCACCACTGTTCATGTAACGGATGTTTTGGGAAGTAATAACCGAGGCCCACTGTCCTGACACCAGGTTCGACAAATTTCCGTTTTGTCCCCAGCTCGCACGAAGTTTCAAATGGTTAACCGTCGATTCGGAAGGAAAGAAATCTTCGTTTGAAATGAGGTATCCCACAGATAAGGAAGGAAACACACCCCAGCGGTTGTTCGGTGGCAACAGGGATGAGCCGTCCCTGCGAACAGTTGCGTTAAAAAGATATTTGCCCTCGTAGTCGTAGGAGATCCTTCCATAGTATGAAGAAAGTCTGTCGCTGATCTCGTAACCGGTCACCCGGTCTCCGGTATCAGGCACGTAGTCATGGTATGCGAATTTGTCTTCTTCGCGGAACATACCGACGGATGTTCCTCCCAGGGTATTGAGCGTATTGTTTAAAGCGGAAATCCCAGCCAGGATACTGAAGCTGTGTTTATCGATCGTCTTCTGATAGGTCGCAAAATTTTCCCATTGCCAGGTAAACGTTTGTTGGTAAGTATCAAATACACTTGCTCCGCCGAGATTCATCACCTGTGGTGTGAACCAGTAAGTAGGGTTCCACCCATGCGTCTTCATAAAATTGGCGTCGATTCCATAACGGCTCGTAAATTTCAGACCTTTTACTGGCTCGATGTCAGCAAATACGTTTCCAGATACCCTGTTTTCTTTCGTATTGGTTTTCGTAATGTCCATTCGTGCAAACGGATTGCTTTGAGAAATAGCAAATTTTGAAAGTCCGTAAATATTTCCGGACTCATTACGGATCAAGGGATGACCTGCGTCAACTGCCTGCTGAGCGTGTGCAGGCAGGGCACCCGTGTATGCTACCGGTGTCAATGGATCAAGCAAAAGCGCATTGCTGATAATACCTCCATGCTCTGAGTCCTCTGCAATTGCTCCTCTGGCGATGTTTGAATACGACAGCCTGTTACCAATCTTCAGCCACGATTTGATGGTGTGATCGCTATTGAGACGCAATGAATATCGGTTGAAAGTCGCCTTTTTACCGCCTACGATTCCTTGTTGCTTAAACATTGAGCCACCGACGAGGAAAGTCGATTTTTCATTCCCTCCGGAGATACTAAGCGAGTGGTTTTGCATTGGAGCATTGTCAACAATTTCTTTGAACCAATTCGTACCGCTGCCCTCGACGGCGTCAATCTCAGCCGCAGTTGGCCTGCCGGGAGTCTGAGCTGCTTCAAGGTAGGCCCCATATTGTTGCGCGGTCATCATCTCCATGGTCTTTCCCAAAGATTGTACGCCGTACTAGCCACTGTAACTAATGCTCGTTGTTCCATTTTTTGAACCGGTTTTCGTCGTGATAATCACGACGCCATTGGCTCCTTCCGCGCCGTATATCGCGGCCGATGCAGCGTCTTTCAAAACTTCAATAGATGCGATCTCACTCGGATGGAGATAACCAATCCCCGTGGGTGACCGCATACCGTCGACAATATAAAGCGGTTCCGATTTTCCGTTGGAACCTGTGCCCCTGATTCTAACCTGTACGCCAGCGCCCGGCGAACCGGAAGCGGGAAGTACATATACTCCCGCAGTTCTTCCCTGGAGGACTTGCTCGGCCCGGGAAGAAGATACCGTGGAGAGTTCTTTTTCGTCGATGGATGAAATGGCGCCGGTTACGAGACTTTTCTTCTGAGTTCCGTATCCCACAACCACTACTTCTTCCAAAGATTGAACATCCTGTTTAAGGACGATATCAATAATCGAACGGCTACTTACCGCCACCTCTTCGGTCACGTACCCAATAAAGGAGAATACCAAAGTTGAGTTCTCATTTTGCACATTTAGCGAGTATCTGCCATCAACATCTGTGGTGGCTCCGTTGGTCGTTCCTTTCTCCACGACGTTCACACCCGGAATGGACTGTCCCATTTCATCCTGCACCACTCCGGTTACCGCGAAGGCAGTTTGTCGGAAACCAATTTCCTGCATTAGCCGGGCTTTCAGATCACCTGTGACGTCCAGAAATGAACTGTCCCGCTTGAAAAGTAAAATTTGTTGCCCCGATACCTTATAGACAATGGAAGTACTTTTGAAGATCTCTTCAAGTGCCTGAAACAATGTAGCTTCCTTAAGGTTGATCGACAGTGTTCTTGTCACGTCCACCTGTTGGTGATTGTAAAAGAATCTGAATTGCGTCTGCCTTTCTACCTCCTTAAGTATTTCCTTCAAGGTGGCGACTTCCCTTACCAGCGAAATCTTCTGCTCATCAGGCAAGGTATCGGTTGCC
>CBFGXV010000552.1:0-2943 GCA_965652755.1 uncultured Chryseosolibacter sp.
GTATGGCGCTGGTGCGGATCTTGTCTGCGAGCTTTTTAGACGTAAGTACAGCCCCACAGCAGATGTCGCTGTGGCCGCCGATGTATTTTGTGCCGCTGTGTGCGACGATGTCTATTCCGAGATCACACGGATTCTGGTTTACCGGAGAAGCAAAAGTGTTGTCGATGATCGTAACAATCCCATGTTGTTTGGCGATCGATGCAACGGCTTTGATGTCGGTGATCTTCAACGTGGGGTTAGAAGGCGTCTCGATGTAGATGACTTTCGTGGAAGGGCGTATCGCCTTTTCAAAGTTCCGCGGGTCTGCTCCGTCGACCATCGTGTATTCCATTCCATATCGCGGCAATTCATGCACCACGGCGCTGTGAGTCCCGCCGTAAAGATCGCTTTGAAAGATCGCATGATCGCCGGCTTTCATCATCGAGAAGATCGAGGTGAGAATGGCGGCCATTCCCGAGCTGAAGATGATGCCTTCCTCAGCGTTCTCGAGCGCTGCGAGCTTTTCAGCAACGGCAACGTTATTGGGTGTGTTATAATATCGCGGGTACATGGTCCCTCCCACAACGTCTTCGTAGTCATATGCAGAAGATGGGAAGATAGGGGTTACGGTGCCTTTGAACTGCGAGTCTCCAAAGGAGCCAGCGTGCACACTTTGCGTCAACTTTGATTTGTTTCTGTATGTATTCATTGTTCAGGACTGAGCAACGAAGGTAGAAAAATTTGATACGAATGCCGGCCCTGCAAATAAATTTCCGACCTGGGTGCTGAAGTTTGCGATGCATGGCACGAGGAGCGTGACAGCGCACGTTGCGGCGCCTTTTTTACGAAACCCGGAAAGATCAAACACGCTTCTTTCGGGAAACAATACAATATATCCACCCGCCGAAGGTGACCAGGCCGGCGTCAGATAATCTTACATAGCATTCGCGTGCCGATTTCAGTATTTCCGCGATCAGGGCCCGTACAAACGCACTCCTTGTCTAATGTAAAATCAAATATTACCTGTGTGTTGTTATTCTGTTAACGATTGCGGAGCGGGTTAACAATTTATAGGGATTTCACGTTATTAGCATTGTCATCAACCACTAAATTATGACAACCACTAACCAGAAACTGGAGATCCTTCAATCTCTTAACAACCTGGATGCCGTCCAATCTGAAATAGTCCTTAAGTTCATCAAGGGACTCGTGCAGAATGATCGGGACCAGATTACACACCAACATTTTAGGCGCAAGGCCATGAAGGAAATCGGACATGCGCTGCGGCACGATGAACATCGGTTCTAATCTTTGCCGGGATTCTGTTGACATGAGTGCGAATCCGCGCGGTCAGAGCTAATTGTACTTTACGTAGTGCTCCCATTTTTCGATGGCGTTTTTGAAGTCATCGGGCAGCTCGGAGTCAAACTGCATCTTTTGCTTTGTTTCGGGATGTATAAAGCCGAGCGTTTTTGCGTGCAGTGCCTGGCGAGGAATGACCTTGAAGCAGTTGTCGACAAACTGTTTGTATTTTGAGAATACGGTACCCTTGAGGGGTTGATCACCTCCATAGGTCGCGTCATTGAACAGCGTATGGCCAATATGCTTCATATGCGCGCGAATCTGGTGAGTACGGCCCGTTTCGAGCTTGCACTCGACCAGTGACACATATCTCAGATCCTGCAATAGCTTGTAGTGCGTAATGGCGTTTCGTCCAAAGTCTCCATCGGGAAAGGCGACAGTGATCCGGCGATCCTTCAGACTTCGACCCACGGGCACATCGATTGTTCCCTCGGGGGGATTGGGTACGCCCCAGACGAGAGCCCAATACGTGCGCTCGATCGTGTGGTCGAAAAATTGTTTGGCGAGGTTTGTAAGCGCACGCTCGGTTTTGGCAATGACCAGTAGCCCGGAGGTGTCTTTATCAATACGGTGGACTAGTCCGGGGCGTCCTTCATTGCCCGGCATTTGCGGAAGTTGTTGAAAATGGTAGGCGAGTGCATTAACAACGGTGCCCGACCAGTTCTGATAAGCCGGATGCACGACCATTCCTGCCGGTTTGTTTATGATCAGCAGGAACTCATCCTCAAATACGATGTTAATGGGGATGTTTTCCGGGATAACTTCCGTATCGCGTGGAGGTTCCGGCAGCATCACGGTAACGACATCGCCGGGGTGTACCTTGTAGTTCGGTTTGACAACTTTGTCGTTAACTTTTACAAACTCGTTGTGAATGCCCTCCTGGATCCTTGTGCGCGTGGCATTCGCGATCCGGGCCATCAGGAATTTATCGATGCGCAGGAGCGCCTGTCCTTTGTCCACCACAATACGATGATGTTCAAACAGCCCGTCTTCCTGGTCATCAATCACATCTTCGTTTTCGTTCAGGTGGTAAAGTTAGTGAAGGATCATTTGTAAGGGGGGGTGGCGCGGGTTTATTATTTAAACTATTTGCTCCCGATCATTGTTAAAGATTTTTTATCATCGCAGGGGAATTTCTGATGTTTATGCGCATTGTCCTTGGTTTTGTTCTTTGTCACTTAGTGATGTCGTGTCAGCAAAAAAAATCTGTTCCCTCGGATTCGGACGCATTTCTCCCTTCGCGCCGCCTGGCGGAGCTTACGGATAAGAAGCTGGCGGAAATTTCCGGATTAGCGATGAGCGCTGCGAATCCCGGACTGTTCTGGACGCATAACGACAGCGGCAATCCCGCCATCGTCTACCTCGTCGATGAGAACCTGAAGGTGCGGTTGTCCTGCAGACTGGAAGGCGTGAGAAATCGCGATTGGGAGGACATCGCCGTCGGCCCCGGCCCGGACAAAAGCAAACGTTATGTGTATGTGGCCGACATTGGAGACAACGACGCCCGTCACGAAGTGAAACGCATTTACCGTTTCGAAGAACCAAGGCTCGCTGATCAAGGAGGGGAGATCAGGATCACCAGCTTTGATACAATAACCTTCA
>CBFGXV010000553.1:0-2943 GCA_965652755.1 uncultured Chryseosolibacter sp.
GGTGGCGTCAATCAGAACCTACGGAGAAACGATCCATACTTTTGTTGAACGAAAGAATTACAAAGGGCCATTTCTGCCCGGCTATAAACCACGGAGGAGTAGCGCGCAGGCAAACCCGCTGGGACTCAAGTATGTTGATCATTGCGGGGGGAACGTGGAGCTCGGCTAAAGGAAGGAGTGGGTGCGTTTCTATGAAGATGTCATGGGATTTAACCTGCTCATAACATTCGACGACAACGACATCAGCACCGAATACAGTGCTCTGATGTCAAAGGTAGTCTCAAACGGGAACGGATACATCAAATTCCCCATCAACGAGCCGGCAAAAGGGAAGAAGAAGTCGCAGATAGAAGAATATCTCGAATTTTACCAGGGCGCCGGCGTGCAGCACATCGCCATCGCCACCGATGATATCATTTTTACGGTCGGAGAGCTGCGCAAACGCGGCATGGAGTTTTTACACGTGCCCGATACTTATTATGAAGATGTGATGGACCGCGTGGGCACCATTGAGGAAGACCTGAAAGAACTCAGGAAATTAAATATACTTATAGACCGGGACGAGGAAGGCTATCTGTTGCAGATCTTCTCCAAACCTGTCCAGGACAGACCTACCCTGTTTTTCGAAATCATAGAACGCAACGGAGCGAAATCTTTTGGCAAGGGTAACTTCAAGGCGCTCTTTGAATCCATCGAAAGAGAACAAGCGCTGAGAGGGAATCTTTGAAAAAGTATACAAATGATCCTTCTTAAACACCGTTTGGAAATATTTCTATCTTCGCGCCTGCGGGAACAAGATTTATTGATCTCAAAACTACGATCTTAATCAGAAAACACGATGTCGGAATTAATACAACAAGTGCAGTCGAAAGCGAATGCGTGGCTGAGCAGCGAGGTGATCGATGCAGAAACGAAGGCCCTCGTAAAATCCCTTCTGAGTCAGCAAGACTCGAAGGAACTGATCGATAATTTTTACAAGGATCTGGAATTCGGTACAGGCGGGTTGCGCGGCGTAATGGGCGCAGGATCTAACTGTATGAACCGCTACACCGTCGGCATCGCCACGCAAGGCCTGGCGAATTATCTGAAGAAGACCTATCCGGACAAAAAGATAAGCGTCGCCATTGCGTACGACAGTCGCAACAACAGCCCTTTCTTCGCAGAGGTTACAGCTAATGTTTTGTCCGCAAACGGCATCCATGTGCACCTGTTTCCCGAATTGCGGCCCACTCCCCTGCTGTCTTTTGCAATCCGGTATCTGAAATGTGATTCAGGTATTGTGATCACCGCATCGCATAACCCAAAAGAATACAATGGTTATAAAGCCTACTGGAATGACGGCGCGCAGGTCGTTCCACCGCATGACAAGAACATCACCGTTGAAGTAAAAAAAATCAGTTCCTTCGAGCAGGTTAATTTCAAGGCAAACCCGTCACTCATCCACAAGATCGGTCCCGAGGTGGAGTCGGCCTATTACGATGAGGTTAAAAAACTGATCCCGAACAAGAGCATCATCGAAAAACACCACAACATTCCTATAGTCTATTCAAGCCTTCACGGGGCTGGTATCACCATGGTGCCGGAGTGCCTGAAGCAGATCGGGTTTACCAATATCCATATCGTTGAATCGCAACGGGATCCGGATGGCAATTTCCCCACGGTGCAGTCTCCGAACCCTGAAGAACAATCCGCCATGGAACGCGTCATACAAAAAGGCAAGGAGGTCGGCGCAACGATGGTGATGGCGACAGATCCGGACACGGACCGCGTCGGCATCGGCGTACGTCGCGCAGATGGTGAATTTATTCTCCTGAATGGCAACCAGGCGTTCAGCCTCATGATGTATTTCATTCTCAAGAATCTGAAGGACACGAAAAACGCATACATCGCCAAGACGATCGTCACCTCAGAACTTGTCGACACCATGGCAGAAAAAATGGGGATCGCCTGTTACAATACGCTGACCGGTTTTAAATACATAGCATCCCTCATGGGCCAGCTCGAAGGCAGGAAAAAGTTTATTGCCGCGGGGGAAGAGAGCTATGGTTATATGGTCGGAGATTTCGTGCGCGACAAGGATGCGGTTTCTGCATGCGCCTTTTTCGCAGCCATGGCAGCAAACAGCGCAGAGGAAAAAAAATCCATGTACGACTGGCTGATCGATATGTACGTGGAATTTGGATTCTACAAGGAACATCTCATGAACCTGACAAAAAAAGGTCAACAGGGCGAACAAGAGATCAAAGCCATGATGGAGAAGTTCCGCAATAATCCTCCATCGGAAATCAACGGAAGCCGCGTCACGCGATTGCTGGATTACAAGTTATTGGAAGAGACAGATCTGATTAGCGGCAAGAAATCCAGATTGGACTTTCCCGTTTCTGACGTGCTGCAGTTCTACCTCGCCGATGGGACAAAAGTTTCTGTTCGCCCGTCGGGCACTGAGCCAAAGATCAAGTTTTATATCGCGGTTAACACGGATCTTGCGTCCAGGAAAGAGTTTGAATCAAAAAACCGGGAGTTGGATGGGAGGATCAAAGCGATAGAGAAGTATCTTTTGACCGCATAGGTTGTAATGTGTTAAGGTGTTAAGGTGGTCATGTGCGTGCCCGCCGTAGCTTACGCGGCATGTGCGCGGCAGCGAAGGAGGGCGTGTCCGCCGTAGCTTGCTTGGGAATGATATTCTCAGGTGAAACAGTCCCTGCTATCGCAATGAATGGCGTCATCAACACCTCAACACCTCAGCGCCATGCAAGATGAGTTATTCGTAGGGAATATGCCTATAATAAATGTCGGGCTGTCAATCCCACCTGCCAACTCCTCTTGAAAGACTATACTTACCTGCGCCGAAGAACAGCACAGCGCTGGCCGTCATGAAATAAAAAACATTCAGTTCGATCATCCATCCGCCGAAGTCATTGCGGGCAAACATGATGTCGCGAT
>CBFGXV010000554.1:0-2941 GCA_965652755.1 uncultured Chryseosolibacter sp.
ACTTATCACCTTATCGGGTTCTCAACCGGGTGTGTTGTATCAGGCAATCGATCAGAGCGGAAAACTTCTTTCGGATATGTATCCGGGCACAGGCCAAACCATAGAGATCGAAATACTGGCGGGTCAACTCGTTTCAGGCGAGAACAAGATCAGGGTAACTGCAGGCTTTGCGGGCTGCGATCGCCAGACACTCGCCGGCGAGGCAATCGTGAATTACGTTTCCGAACTGACTGTCACCACGGCTGGGGATGTTTCTGTCTGTGAAGGAGGAGATGTAACCCTCGAAGCATCCGGCGCTCCGGAGGGCGGTTTCTACAAATGGTTCGACGGTAACGGTACACTCATCGCGGGAGCGACCACAGCGTCTCTGACAGTTTCCGATGTTGAAACGGAATCGGTATACTATGTTACATCAGCACACCCGAACGGATGCGAAAGCGACCGGGCGGAGATCCACGTATACGCGGATACACTTGACACACCCGTTATCCGTATGGACAAGGACACGCTCTATACGGATGCTGTCGGCTATTACCAGTGGAAAAAGGATGGCAGTGAGATTCCCGGTGCAACACTTCCGTATTATGCGCCCGCGGAAAGTGGCACGTACTCAGTTGTAGCATCCAACGGCGCCTGCATCAAAGAATCCACAAGCTTTGCGTTCACCGCTGATAGTGACGGCGATGGTGACGGAGGTGATGGTGATGGGGGTAATGGTGACGGAGGTGATGGTAATGGTGATGGCGGTGACGGTGACGGAGGTGATGGTAATGGCGATGGAGGTGATGGTGATCCCATTACCGGTATTGACAACGGCAACAACAGCGAATTTGTGCTAAACATCTATCCCATGCCCACGACAGGAAGCCGGATCAGTGTGCTGCTGCGGTCTCCGAAGACAGATCCTGTCATGATTGAAGTGATCGATGCGCTGGGCAGATTACATTTCAAGAAGATGTTCGATGCACAGACGCTGATGCAGGGAACGGACATTGTTCCGGCGTCATCGCTCTACAATGGAATTTATTTCATCCGCGCGACGCAGGCGGATATCCGGGCGAGGAAGAAGATCATCGTGAACAATTAAGAGTTGGCGTTGGGTGCGTTACGCGTCGGCAGGCCGCCGGTCGTGTTGCGTTTCGCGTTGAACGCTCGCGCCATTGCGGCGAACGATAAATCGCAGTGACAACCATTTACCGTCAGAGCTGGTGGAGTATGCGCTATCGATGTTGACAATAGTACCGCTGTAGTGTACGCTTTCACCGCTGCAGATCACAGTGACAAAGCTGTTTTCAGCTACGCCGTTGATCTCCACGCTACCGATCGGCATGATCGCCTCTGCATGCAGACCCGATAAAAAATTCAGTATCTGTATTTCTTCGGTTATGAAAAGTATCTGCATAATTCTATAAGGTTAAAGTACGGGTATCAATGCGATCCGCTGCACTTAATCACTATGGCCTGCCATCTGCGGGCGCCTGCCAAGATCTTTCAGCAGACGCGCGTGGCCCATCAGGGCGCCGGCGAATGTCTTCGTACTTTTGTATGGCAGATTGTACTCGCGCGTGGTCTCCCTGACGATCGCAGCAATTTTTCTGTAATGCACGTGACAGATATTCGGAAAAAGATGATGTTCGATCTGGAAATTCAGACCGCCCACATACCAGGAGAACCATCTGCTCTCGTTGCCGAAGTTGGTCGTGGTGTGCAACTGGTGTATAGCCCAGTTGTTTTCCAGTGCGTTGCTCGCGTCGGGCAGGGGAAATTCCGTTCCGTCGATCACGTGCGCTGGCTGAAAGATAATTGCAAGGATAAATCCGGCCATGTAATGCATCAGCAGGATACCGATCAGCACCTGCCACCAGAGCAGCGGGGTCAGCAGAAGCGGGATGAAATAAATGTATCCCACATATGTCAGCTTCGAAATGATCAGTATCACCCACTCGCGAACAATGTTGGCCTTTTGCTTTTTCGCGGTTCCGTCGCGGTGATAGCGGATCAGACGCACATAATCCTTTATCCCAAGCCAGACAATGGTCATCAGTCCGTAGAGGAACCACGCGTAGATGTGCTGGAACTTGTGAATAGCCTTCCAGCTTGAATGCGGGGAGAGGCGCAACACACCGCGGGGACTAATGTCCTCGTCGTGCTCGTGGACGTTGGTATAAGTGTGATGCAAGACGTTGTGCTGGATCTTCCAGGCAAAGGCATTTGCGCCGATGAGATTGATCGAGTAACCCATCAGCGAATTGATCCAGGCCTTATCGGAATACGCTCCGTGATTCGCATCGTGCATCACCGATAGTCCGATGCCGGCAAGGCCGAAACCCATCACGAAGACGGGTATCAACATCAGCCAGGGATTGGTGATAAGGCCGGAAAGTATCAACATGTAAGGACCAAAGTACAATGTGAACATGAAGATACTTTTGAAGATCATCTCACTGTTACCATGCCGCTTGATATTGTTTTGTTTAAAGTACGCATTTACCCGCTTCTGCAGCGTAGCTGAGAACTCGGTTTGCGTACGGGCGAAGGTAAGTGAATGCGGTTCTGCCATTTTTATTTGTTGGGTAAGCTTAATAATTCGCTGTCCTGCGGTCGTTCCGCGATCTTCTGAAAGGTACAAAGCGTTTCTTCGGAGCGGCTGCCTTCGGCGCTGAAGGTTGTGATGAACTGACGGTGGAAACGAAAGGATGAGCCTCCACTACGTCGATCGAAGTTTTGGAGATCTTCCGGATATCCTTCAACTGGTCCCTCTCAGCTGAATCACAGAATGTAAGCGCCTCGCCCTTTGCGCCCGCGCGACCTGTTCTTCCAATGCGGTGAACATAGGTTTCGGGGCAGTCGGGTAGCTCGAAGTTGATGACATAGGGGAGATCCCGCACGTCGATACCTCGTGCTGCAATGTCAGTTGCCACGAGCACGCGTGTTGTCTTCT
>CBFGXV010000555.1:0-2927 GCA_965652755.1 uncultured Chryseosolibacter sp.
CTCTGCGCGTGTGCTCTGTACGGGCGGTGGGGCGTTTAATTCGTTCCTCGTTTCCCGTATGCTCGAACACGGTGGCGATGAGCTCACATTTATCATCCCCGATGATGACGTGGTAAAATTCAAGGAAGCGCTTGTCTTCGCCTTCCTCGGTGTCTTGCGCGTGAGGAATGAAAACAATTGTCTCAAGTCGGTCACCAGGGCCACCCGTGATAGTTCCGCCGGCACCATGATTGGTTTCAGGCTTTGATTACAGAACGACCGGTTGGATTCAAAGACGAAGTTGATACCAATGCTCTATGATGAAGGATCTTCTGCAAAAATTTGAAAGCAAAAAGCCGGAAATTGTTTTTGAATGGAATGACCCGGAAACGGAAGCGCAGGGATGGGTGGTGATTAATTCGCTGCGTGGAGGCGCAGCCGGCGGAGGCACGAGAATGCGCAAGGGATTGGATAAAAGGGAAGTCGAGTCACTTGCAAAAACGATGGAGGTGAAGTTTACTGTTTCAGGCCCTCCGATCGGCGGTGCAAAATCGGGGATCAACTTTGATCCTTCCGACAAACGAAAAGCGGCCGTGCTTCAAAGATGGTATGCTGCTGTGATGCCCCTTCTGAAATATTATTACGGTACCGGAGGCGATCTGAATGTCGATGAGATCCATGAGGTAATCCCGATCACGGAAGATGCCGGCATCTGGCACCCGCAGGAAGGTGTTTTCAACGGGCACTTTAAACCGACCGAACCGCAAAAGGTGAACAGGATTGGTCAGTTGCGCCAGGGTGTCATCAAGGTGATCGAGGATGAAATGTTTTCGCCGTCGGTCGCCAGGAAATATACCATTGCCGACATGTGTACCGGGTATGGCGTAGCCCAGGCCGTAAAGCACTATTATGACCTGTGGGGTGGTGAGATTGCCGGAAAGCGCGCGGTCGTACAAGGCTGGGGCAACGTGGGGGCTGCTGCCGGATTTTATCTCGCGCAGCTTGGTGTTAAGATCGTGGGGATCGCCAGTCACGAAGGTGGTCTCATCAATCAGAAAGGGTATGGACTTGAAGAGGTTCGCAAGCTTGTGACCGATCGGCAGGGAAACAAGCTGATCTCTGACGATCTGCTTCCCTTTGATATCGTTAATAAAAAGGTCTGGGATCTCGATTTTGAGATATTCATTCCCGCCGCGGCGTCGCGTCTGATCACCAGAGACCAGGTCGACAGAATGATCGCCGCTAAACTCGAAGTATTCTCCTGTGGCGCCAACGTGCCCTTCTCCGATCCGGAAATATTTTTTGGCGCAACAGGACTCTATGCAGATGAAAAATTTTCTGTGATCCCGGATTTTATAGCCAACTGCGGGATGGCGAGGGTCTTTGCTTATTTCATGGAGAACGAGGTGCGAATGGACGATGCTGCGATCTTTAATGACATATCACAGACGATACGAAGCGCGTTGGTTAAAGCACACGCAGTAAGTCAAAGTAAAACAGGCATCGCCCAGGCTTCTTTTGAAATCGCACTGAAGCAATTGGTGTAGGTGTGTACCTTTCCGGTCGCGTAAGCCGGAAAGCAGGCTCCTATTTCAAGCCGAACAATCCCTCGTTCAAGGCATTCAGCGCAAGCTCCTTGTACTGCTTGTCGATGAGTACGGAGACGTTGTTTGCGCTGCCGCCACAGGAAACCATTCGCACTGGTATGGATGAAAGTGATTGAAAGACTTCGTTCAGAGCGCCTTTTTTGTCCATGATGCGATTCCCGACAATACAGATGATCGTTTGATCCTTATCAACCTCGATAGAGCCGAATTTTTTCAACTCTGTCTCAATGGAAGACAGGTGTGCCTGGTTGTCGATTGTCAAAGAAACAGCTACCTCTGACGTTGCGATCATGTCAATCGGCGTCTTGTGGTTTTCAAAGACCTCGAAGACGCGTCTCAGGAAACCGTAGGCCATCAGCATGCGTGACGATTTTATCTTGATCGCCGTAATGTTGTCTTTAGCCGCGATGGCTTTGAACGACAATCCCGCTTCTGCTTTTTCCGTGATGATTGTGCCCGCTGCCTTCTCATCCATCGTATTCTTCAGGCGCACCGGCACCTTGTATTTCTGGGCAGGCACGATTGTCGACGGGTGGAGGATCTTCGCGCCAAAGTATGCCAGCTCCGACGCTTCATCAAAGGTCAGATGCGAGATCGGCACTGTCTTTTTTACAACACGTGGATCATTGTTGTGCATGCCATCAATGTCTGTCCAGATCTGAACTTCTTCTGCCTGAACGGCGGCCCCGATAAGGGATGCAGTGTAATCACTTCCCCCGCGTTTCAGATTGTCGATCTCGTTCCTGTGATTGCGGCAGATATATCCCTGCGTGATCAGGATCTCTATGTTGTTCATCGAATCTACCAGCGGCTTGAGGCGTCTGGAAATTTTCTCCAGTTCAGGCTCTTCATTTTCGTCGATCGACATGAAGTGAAGGGCCGGGAGCAGGCGTGCGCTTACCTTCCTGTCCTGGAGGTGATGGTAGAACAGTTCAGTTGAGATCAGCTCTCCCTGTGCCAGCATCTCGCGGTAACTCTTGTCGTCGAACTGTCCAGCAGCCAGGAGGCGAAGCAGGATAAAATAACGGCCGACGATTTCCTGACCAATAGCGAGTGAAGCTTCGCCGGTGAAGAGGTCGCCGATGTACGCGTGATAATGTTTTTCCAATGCAGCGATCTCCGATTCCGCCTTATCGAGGTTTCCCGCCAGAAGGTTTTCGCCAATTGAAACCAATGCGTTCGTCGTTCCGGAAAGTGCAGAGAGCACAACGATCTTTTTTCCCGGCGCTGCCAATACAAGGTCCGCGACTTTTTTTAGCCTCTCAGGTTTTCCAACCGAGGTACCGCCGAATTTCAATACGATCATAGGGATGAAGTTGAAGCCGGCAAATTTAGTTATCT
>CBFGXV010000556.1:0-2921 GCA_965652755.1 uncultured Chryseosolibacter sp.
GTCCACGCCACGATCAAAACGTTTTTCCATGTATCCCCTTCGTCGGCCGCGTGTCTGTTGGCAGATCCGAAGAACGAGTAAGATGCGCCGAATACCCAAAGGACGCGCACGGCTATCGTCACGCCAGCGACTATACCACCATACACGAGCAGTTGGTCCATGGTATATTCGCCGAGGTCATCGAGGATTGACGGAAGTTGCAGGCCGATGATGATAAAAATAAAGCCATTGAGGAGGAAGATGACCGTATCCCACACGGCGTGATTTCTGATGCGTGTTTCGTACGAAAATATTTCCGAGCTTCTCCACGAGATCACAAGTCCGGCGCTCACGACGGCGAGCACGCCGGACGTGTGCCAGTGCTCAGCGAGGAGGTAGGCGACAAATGGTGTGAGCAATGTCAGCGAGGTGCTGATCATGGCATTGTTTCGAACGATACGGTGAATGAGGCTGAATATGTAGCCAAGCGCCACGCCGATGGCGATTCCTCCGGCGAGAAGCACAACGAAATCGTATCCCGCCTGTAGAAAGACAAAAGACCCGGTGCCGATCGCTGCGATCGCAAAGCGGTAGGCGATCAGCGCCGAGGCATCGTTTACGAGACTTTCACCCTCCAGAATTGTCAGCACTTTTTTGTTAAGGCCCATGCCTTTGATGATGCTCGTAGCGGCGACCGCATCCGGCGGCGAGACGATGGCGCCAAGAACGAATGCCAGGGGCCACGAGAAACCCGGAATGAAATAATAACACGATATGGCTACCGCACCAGTGGTCAGGAAGACCAGTGTGATGGCCAGTGTTGAGATGGGCCTGATTTCCGATTTGAAATCGTGCCACGACGTATGTGATGCGGCATCGTACAAGATCGGAGGCAGGAAGATCAGGAAGATCACGTCAGGATTCAGTTCGAGGGTCGGCAGACCGGGGATGAACCAGAGGCTCAGGCCTACGATCACCAGGAGTACCGCATTGGGAAGCCTGATCTTATCGGCAATGGCCTGGAGCGCGAGAAGGATCCCGAAAATGATCAGGATGATGGCCAGGTTGTTCATGGGTCTGAAAGGGGGTGGTCAATTAGTTCAAGATCCCAAATTAGTAAAATGACAGACCTCGCAGGCTGAGGCACGGCACAAAAGAATACTGAAGTAAGTAAATGTGGCGATTTTGAAATTACCGGGGATTCATCGCACCTGATGCCTGCTTCGAATGAGCTCGTACACTTTTTGTGAGACCTGTTTCATGAGCGGTCTTGCCCGCTCTTCAGTAACTGGCGTAAAAAGGCTGATGATGTATCTGATTTTTCCGTCATCCACGATGCCCGTGTCATGGGTGTAGTAACTCCACCACCCTGTCTTATGAAAAAACATGGCCCGGTCCGGCAATCCCTGCGCGAGCTTGGCTGTGTCTAAATCGCAGAGCCAGAAAGGATTTCATCTGCATGCAAGTAATGAGAATTGGCCCAGGCTCGCTTGTTTCAGGATCTCCATCGCGACATACATCTTGTATACCGACGCCGGATAGATAAAATTATCGTAGTTCACCCCTCCGAGAACAGGCGATTTTCCATTAAGATCGATGACAGCAAACGAAACTTTTTCGGTTCCGTCCTCTCCCACATCAAATGCGCTGTCGAGACCGCACGTTCTTATTATTTCCCGGAGGGCAAGGTTGAACTTATCGTCTGTTGTGTAATAAGAAGGAACAACGGTCTGGGCATGGGTCAAACTATAGGCGACCCAACAACACAGAACGAGGCAATGTTTCAGCATTGGCGGAAAGGATCATGTCAGCGGCGCAAATGTTACCTTTGTGCCATTGTTTTTTTCAACCCGCTCAGGTACTCCACGAGATCAACGAGATCCTGTTGACTCATTGATGAATGTAAATTTCCCGGCATGAGGGAGTTCTCCATTTTGGTTTTGGAAACCACCTGAGCCTTGTCGACGGTTTGCTGACTGGCCATGTACTGCAAGTCGATCTTCTCTTCGGTTTCCGATACGATCTTACCCATCGCCATTGACCCGTCTTTAAGTTCGATACGGTAGCCTTCATAACCGAAGCTGATGCCCTGGTCGGGGAACAGGATTGAATTGTAGATAGCGAGCTTTGAAAGCTTGTCACCGATCTCACTCAGGTCAGGACCGAAATTGGTGCCTTCATTATTGACGAGGTGACAATTGCTGCACAGGTTTTTGAAAACCTCTTTGCCGTTGCCGGCTTCCCCTTTTTTGTCCACCAGAACTGAAACCGATGGAAGGTCTCCGCCTTCCTTGCTACCTGGCAACTTGATGTACCTCGCTCCTTCTTCACGGATATCGCCACGCCATGCGGCCTGGAACACTCCTCCAGCTGCGAAATGCAACTCCTTAGGGATCTTGTTCTGCTTCGCAAGTTCGAGCAACCTGTTTTCCGATTGCCATGGCCCTGCAAAAGATCTCACCGCAAGGGTTCGCACATCCGTGTCGCGTGTGCTGTCCATAAAGACTTCTTCGAGGACGACCATGGTTTTGGCGTCGTAGATATGAGGACGGAGTGACTTGACTAGCGCTATATTCTCATCTTTATTACCGGACTCAAATACTTTCCGGAACATATCCTGTCTGCCCCACGCCAGCAATACTTTGGAAGCTTCTCGTCCTGATGCGCTGTCAGGGTACTGGAGCGCTAATGAAAGTAGATCCGAAGCTTTGTCTTTGAGGCTGTACACTTCAATGAGCTCAACGAACTCGAGTTTACCCTTGTTCTTGTCCAGAACACTGTTAAGTTTCGTACGCACTGTCGGCGTCATCCGGAAATTCTTCGAATCGACATGCTTTAGTGCATAAAGAAGTTTCTGGTATTCGGAGGTTGCGATGAGCCGTGTGAGCACTTGTTGTTTTGACGGGTCGGTGTGAAAATCGAAAGCGCGAAAATACCGCAGC
>CBFGXV010000557.1:0-2918 GCA_965652755.1 uncultured Chryseosolibacter sp.
CAATCGACTCTTCTGCATTCCTGATCCGTCTCTTCCTGAGTCCTTGTATTACTTTGTTCTTTTCTTCGCGTATGAATGAAACCTGAAGCATTTTTTATGTGTTTACTGATGGAGTCATCGCTCATTGGGCCGACATTTATCATCGGATTCCGTGCTTATTGACGGTGAACTAATTATCAGATCAAAAGTAAATTTTTTGACCGGGCTGACAGGTAATGGAGGCCAATAAATTTATTTATTCATTTGATAATGTTAAAATTTACCCTATAATTGCATCGTCATACGGCTTAATCTCTAGCCCTCTGAGTATAGATCCCGAATTTTGCTTTCAAACTTTTTGACTTCAAAAGAATTTCTCTATTGATGATTTTAGTTTCAGATTCTTTCTGTTTCCAACCTGTCGCAAACACTTAAAAACACTTCATTTTAAAATTACATGTATACTATTGATGATCTGAACGTCAGACTTCTTTCTGAATTGAAAGAAATCGCTGAGGGGATGGGCGTGAAAAATGCCAAAAAACTTACCAAGCAAGACCTCGTCTATAAAATCCTCGACCAGCAGGCGGTGTCTGGTGACAATGCGCCTGAAGCGAACAATGACGCTGAACCCGAACGCAAAATGCGTCCCCGCCGTCGTGAAAATGTTGCTCCCGCACCGCCGAAAAAAGCAACGGAAATTTCCTCTGAAGATTCGTTTGACACAATCAACATTGATTTCGATAACGCCGTGCCGAAATTCGATGATAAGGATTCTTATGAAGAAAAGCCTGAAAGAGAATCCAGGCAATTCGAGCATTCGAACAAGCAGGAGGGACGCGAAGAGAAGGCGCCGCAAGCGCAAAGACCTTCCATCCGCGACTTTGATGGCGCTATCAGCAATGAAGGCGCTCTGGAGATCATGCAGGACGGCTACGGCTTTCTGAGGTCATCGGACTATAACTATCTCGCGAGCCCTGATGATATTTATGTTTCTCCTTCCCAGATAAAGTTGTTCGGATTAAAAACCGGCGATACTGTTAAGGGATTTATCCGGCCCCCGAAAGAAGGCGAGAAATATTTTGCGCTGCTCAAGGTTGAATCAGTGAATGGAAAGACTACCGAAGAGATCCGCGACCGCGTCGCCTTCGAGTATCTGACGCCGCTCTTCCCGGAAGAAAAACTGCGTCTCAGCACGACGCCGGATAATATGTCAACGCGTATCCTGGATCTGTTTGCGCCGATCGGAAAAGGTCAGCGCGGTATGATCGTGGCTCAGCCTAAGACAGGTAAGACTGTTTTGCTGAAGGCTATTGCCAACGCCATCGCACAAAATCACCCTGAAGTTTATCTTATTGTACTGCTGATCGATGAACGCCCTGAAGAAGTTACTGACATGGCCCGCAGCGTGCGCGCCGAAGTGGTGGCTTCTACTTTCGACGAGCAGGCAGAGCGCCACGTGAAGGTAGCGAGCATTGTCCTGGAGAAAGCGAAACGTATGGTTGAGTGTGGTCACGATGTTGTGATCCTCCTCGATTCGATCACGCGCCTTGCGCGCGCATATAACACTGTTGTGCCTTCTTCCGGAAAGATCCTGTCCGGTGGTGTGGATGCAAATGCGCTCCATAAGCCGAAGCGCTTCTTCGGTGCTGCAAGAAATGTTGAAGGTGGGGGATCTCTTACCATTATCGCGACTGCGTTGATTGACACGGGCTCGAAGATGGATGAAGTTATCTTCGAAGAATTCAAAGGTACGGGTAACATGGAATTGCAGCTAGATCGCAAACTTGCGAACAAGCGCGTTTATCCGGCTATCGATGTGCCTGCATCCGGAACAAGAAGGGAAGACCTGCTCATGCGCGAAGACGAGCTGCAGCGAGTATGGATCCTGCGCAAGTTCATGAGCGACATGAATTCGAATGAGGCGATGGAGTTCCTGCTGCAGAAGATGAAGGGAACACGCAACAATGAAGAGTTCCTCTTGTCAATGAATGGATAAGATCCTTATTGATTGAATATCAGAAATGCCACGCGAAAGTGTGGCATTTTTTTTATTCCTATTTGCGCTTCTTTCCGCCTTTGCGCTCGTGAAAAGCTCCCTGGAAAGTCGGGTCTTCCTTCTTCTTCTGCCAATCGATCTCTTTAGCCATATCGCGCGCTTCCATCGGTGGCGTTTCAGCAACCTCCAGGTCAGGGGGCAGTTGTTTCACAGGGATTTTTTCTCTGATCAGTTTTTCAATCTTTGATATGTGATACATCTCGGGCGGTGTCGCGAAAGTAATCGCCTTACCCTCCTGAAAAGCACGGCCGGTTCTTCCGATGCGGTGAACATAATCCTCATACAGAATGGGAACATCGAAGTTAATTACATGCGACACCTTCAGGATGTCGATGCCCCGCGCTGTAACATCAGTCGACACGAGTATGCGGAGCCGGCCTTCCTTGAACTCGTTTATCGCATTGATGCGCGTATTCTGACCCTTGTTTGAATGGATCACCTTTGTGGGACCGTACTCCTTTCGCTCCAGATATCTGAAAACGTTGTCGGCCACTTCCTTCGTGCGTGTGAAGATGAGGACACGGTTGAATGCCTCCTGGTCCTGTAAAAGATATTCCAGGAGATTGATCTTTGTGCGCAGGTTTGGCAGCGTGTACAACTCCTGTTCGACCTGTGTTGCCGCAGTAGCCTGTGGCGTGATCTCAACCTTCACGGGGAACATCAGGAACTCGCGTGAAAGTCTCTCGACCTTTTCGGGGAACGTCGCGGAGAACAAAAGGTTCTGGCGCTTATGCGGAATGATCTCGAAGATCTTCCGGAGCTGAGGCATGAAACCCATATCCATCATCCGGTCTGCTTCGTCAAGCACCAGCGTGTTTATTTGTTTAGTTATCAGTTCGCCCTTCAGGTAAAGCTCCATAAACCTGCCAGGTGTAGCGAT
>CBFGXV010000558.1:0-2914 GCA_965652755.1 uncultured Chryseosolibacter sp.
CCATGGGTGCACAAACACAATGTGGACCCGATTTCTGGCAGACATTTGAAAATGGTCAAGCAGAGACACAACGTTATTCGATTGAAATGAAACCATTTCGGAAAAAATTTATTTTTAACATTGAACAATTGTGTCTTACTCCGGAGAAAATTTATTGCTCACGCTGTACCAGTACACCCAGCCCCCGTCCATATAATAAATATCATAGGCTACATTAATCTCTCCGCTGCAAACATCGTAAGTCCCCTGCCCTGTCTGAGTGAATTTATATTCATAACCATCGCTGTCGGCGCCGACTTCCTGGTCTCCAAAAGTAGCTGCGCCTTTTGTTGAACCTTCTCCTGCAGGGACAAGTGTGATAACGATGGATGCATTTGAAAACGGACTATAGTCAATGAGATCACCGGTAACTTTTATTGAATTGGCAGTCACCACACCGGTGGCGGGTTTTAGTACCTCGCCGCCACCCCCGTCGAGGGTGTTTACAAGTGTTCCGTTAAAGATTGCCGTTGTCTCGGAACACTCGTCGTCAAGGATGTTCACTGTGATACCGGCATTCCGCGGTTCAGCCAGTCCAAGTCCGATATTGATTTCCTCGTTGCTTACAGACTTTATGCGGATGTCAAAACTTCTTGGCGCTGTGCTGCCTGCGGCATTGTCAATCGTTTTGATGAAGATAGTATCAGACACCAGTTTACCGGCCTGGATCTTAACGGTCTCGCGCGGTGATATGGTGAAATCTACATTCTCGGACGCATTGTTTCCGGTGACTTCAAGTGCGATGTCGAGGTCCTGGGCGTAGGGCTTAAAGGCTTTCAGCTCTATGACGACCGGATACGCCTGCTCGTGGTTATCGAACTCATTTACATTTATGGATCCGGCGCCTTTAAAAGCCACAAACTCATAAATCGGATCTATCGGTTTTGATTCCTCATCGCAGGCAGACAATAGCAGCCCGGACGCCATCATTAGGTACAATATTTTTTTCATAATGTTATTCAGCTTTTAATAACCACATGACTCCATTGATATTATCACCTTCGGGATACTGGCGTTGGATCGCTGCCTCAACGTTTTCGGAATTGAGCTGCAGTTCCTGCTGCGGGTACATCCACCGTTTGGGGACCTGACCATTGTTCAACACGCCCCCGCCATCGACGCTGAATACAGGAAACCCGGTGCGCAGATGATTGTAGAAAGCTTCCCATCCTCCGTTTAGAAAGAAATTAATGTATTTCTGCCTGATGATCATTTCCACACCTTTGCCGGGATCGTACATAACGTCGGGCTGCTGCAGGTAATCGTCCTGTTCCGAAGTTCCGAGATCATAGAACTCAAAGCTTGCGCGAATGCCATTCTCATAATGCGCTGCTGCGCTTGACGTGATCCAGCCCCGGGCGGCAGCCTCTGCCAGCGTAAACTGCACCTCCGAGTAGCCCAACAATACGCTGGGTTCATTAACCGGATCAGAATAATATCGCTCGTCTACGCGCGACCCTTCACCGTTCACAAGCCTGTTCGTGTTTTCTGCGAGGGGAGCGCTGCCATCAAGCCCGCCATATGCGTTGAAGTCCGTGGAAGGCAGATCTTCTCCCTGCGGCTTTTGATCTGCAAACGTAAAAAGCCGGGGATCCTGCAGCGATTGAAGCATATCAACGAAAGACTCTTCCATATAATAGGCTGTCTTGAAATTGTTGTTGTTCAGATACGGATAACGATTGTCAACCAGGTCATGAAAGTGCAGCGCCGCGTTATCATCGTTCGAAGTAAAGATCGGATACTGCTCAGGATTGCCGACAATCTCTGCAAAACGATCGACAACACGAATGTTGGTATTGTTTTCCTTGTTCGAAAGGCTTATCAGGATCCTCAAACTGTAAGAGTTGATCAGCTTTTTCCATTTCAGGATATCGCCATTGTAGATGATGTCACCGGTGATCTCGCCTTTGGATGCATCCAACGCGTTGCTTGCCTCTTTCAGATCATCGAGTACTTTCAGGTAAATGTCTTCCTGGCGATCGTACGGGGGGTTGTAAACGCCAGCGGTGGCATTAACGGCCTGGCTATACGGAACATCGCCAAACACCTTTGTGATCTCAATGATCTGAACAGAATTGAAAAACGATACCAGGGGAAGATAGTTCTGCAGGCCAAGCCGTTCCGCTTCCTCTTTCATTTTGCTGGCCTGACGCATATTGTTATACCGTGCGAAGCTCGAGCGTTGCCAGTTATAGTACTGTTCATCTGCTGCGCCATCTGTGAATACCATCATACGGGAAGCCAATGCTGCTCCTACGTCGATTACCCTGAAAGTCGAGACCTCCAGATTGGTAAGAATCAGGGATGGATGCGTCTGAATTGCGCGGTTGGGATCACTCTGCAGCTCTTCAAAATCCTTGCAGGAGTTGGCACAGAGGAGCAGCGCCACAAGTCCAAATATTTTTATATTTTTCATTTTGCTACGCATTGTGGTTTAAAAAATGAAATTAACGTTAAAGCCGAGGTTGCGGACAGAGGGTGTTTGAAGGCTGTCCTCTCCCGGATCGGGATCTACCTCCGGCACGTCAGACCAGACAACGAGGTTCCTGCCTACCAGCGAAACAGACGCGCGATCCATGAACGTCTTTGAGAGCAATGATTGCGGCAGATTATACGTCAGCGTTATTTCGCGAAGTTTGATGAAGGATGCGTTGTAATAGTGATTCAGATATGCATTACTCGTGTTGATGTTCCACGAAATATAATTCACCGGCGTCGTGTTTGGTGCATAGACGCGTGTATCACTTAAGACATTGCCATCGGAATCGTACTCGACAGCTCCTTCGACAACGGTGACTCCGTCTGCCACGTAGCTCGCAATGCCTTCGTTCGCATCGTCGCGGTACTGATTAACCGTTCCAGGATGGGTCCCTCC
>CBFGXV010000559.1:0-2907 GCA_965652755.1 uncultured Chryseosolibacter sp.
TTCTTTGTAAGCAAGCGGGACTTTTACAGCCTGCTGCCGGAAGTTTTGCATTCAAAGGCAATGATGGAGGAGATCAGGCAGACCTGTGATGCGATCGTTGAGCAAGTGGGGAAACACCTTTTCCAGGAAAGTATGGTCCGCGAAGATCACCGGCTACCTGATCTGAACGAATTTGTGGAGGAGTATTGGAAACTGCGATACCGGCGGACCATTCAGTCATGGAAAACCGAGAAGCCGCCACCGGTAGTAACGCACAGGCTGGTGGACGAATCCAGCGACGAGATCCTTCGGTTCCTCAAAGAAAGGGGCCTCGGGAATGCCGCGAGCGATAAAGTGAAGATCGTTTATCACCCGGACTTTATATCTTTTACTAATCCATTATTCGGAATGGAGTACCTTCAGTTTGTAAGGGGATGTAACCTGGGGATTTTTCCAAGTTACTACGAACCGTGGGGATACACTCCACTTGAATGCATGGCTGCTGGAATTCCCTCTGTAACGAGCGATCTATCCGGATTCGGCGATTATCTTCTGCGTCATATGCCGGATCACGACAAGAACGGCATGTACGTGGTGGAGCGGGGTAAAAGAACATTTGACTGGAGTGCGCGGCAGCTGGCGTCTTTCCTATACAAGTTCCTTTCACTAAGCAAAAGGGAGCGAAATTTTCAGCGGAACAATGTGGAAAATTATGCGTCAGCTTTCAGTTGGGACAACCTGCTGCAGCACTACCAGCAGGTTTACGAACGCGCCGCGTCCGGGAAAGCATCCTAGCTGTTTGGTATTGGTGATGTTATCTCGTTAAGCTTTCTTTTTCAGGTTACAGCCAACCGGACGCACCTCAGGGGTCTGAATTTTCTGATTGTTCAGCATAATGTCTATGGCATCACGAAGGTAGTGGTGATGCACATCGGTGGAGACCTGGGCATTGTCATCTATGGCACCCCGATAGACAACCGTAAACTTTCCGCCATCATTTCTCAAAAGGAACGCTTCAGGACTTTTCTTGACGTTCAGGATCGTGACTAGTGACTGATCCTTATCTGCCAGATAGGGGACGCTCAAATTTAAAGCTTTTCCCCTGGCTGCCATTTGCTCTGCAGACTCATTTGGTTCCGTATGGGCATTGATCAGCAAGACGGGTACCTTGTCCGGATAAGCCTGTGAGATCTGCTCTATGCGCTTGCGATAATAGTCATCGTAGGGGCAACTATTGCTGGTAAATATGAGCACCATTCCCTCGCACGACGGGTAAGAATCGAGCGAAACGGACTGGCCATTCAATACGTTCGGTAATTTGAAATTCGGCACAACCTGGGGGAATACGTCGGTCGCAAAACACATTGCGGCAACGGCGAAAACAAGGGAAAGTAACCTTTTCATTTGCTTTATGGAGTAGATCATTTTGTACAGAGATGGTCCCAACGTCTGACATTCATCACGCTGAGAGTACGACTACGAACTCATCTGTAACAAAGTATGCTAAAGGTATGGTTGTTTCGTTATTATTGGCAAGAATCCGGCCAATTAAATGCCCGCTTCCATGCCTGGAAAACGGCTCGATCAGCAGGTTGCGCGCGAAAATCAGATCCTTCTTTCCATATATCTTGATCATCGTTTCCTTGGCGCACCAGTAAATGCAGTGTTTGACGACATCGTCAGCGGCATCACGTAATTCCCCTTCTGAAAGGACGCGTGACGCGATCCGCAGCAATTTATCTTTAGGTTGCTCGAGGTCGATACCGACATTTTTTATTTTGTGGAGGATTGCTGCGACGTATGGATAAGAGTGGCTAAGCGAAACGTGGATGGAAGAACCAGGGAGAAAAGGTTTTCCAAAGGAATCCTTTTCAAGCCCGCGATAGGGCACATTCCATTGGGCCAATAAACTTTTGATGAGGGCGCGGCCGGCGAGGAATTCTATGCGTTTCAGCGGGTTGGTCAACTTGGCCGAAACCTTTTCAGCGGACACGTGCGTTAACAGTGTTGACTCATCTTCTTCGATCTTCCATAATCCCCAAAGCGCATGCTCTGAAGTGTATGTTCGTTCAACAGGCATTCTTAGATCTGGTTTGGATGGAAAATTCCGGCGCTCGCAAAATATTGGCCATGACCATCAAGCCTAATTAATAAATTGTTGTTCTTTATAAAATTTCTGAAAGGTAGGGTTTTCAATTCATTTGACACTGATGACACAGGTACAAATCAAACGTCTCCATGCGTTAACCGGCCACAGAGACGCCGTGTATACATTACAACAGGGAACCACGCCTTCAGAGTTTTTTTCAGGATCGGGTGACGGTATGGTGGTGTATTGGGATCTCAGGAATCCCGGGCAGGGCGAATTGATCGCCAAACTTCCAAATTCTGTTTACGCACTTCACTACCGCCGAGAAGATGAAATATTGATCGCGGGACACAACTATGAAGGTATTCATTTGCTGGACTGGAGGAATAAGCAAGAGGTGGGTTCGTTGAAGTTGACGGAGGCTGCCATTTTTGATATCCAAACCTTTGGAGATCGCCTGCTGACTGGCAGTGGTGATGGAGTTGTCAATATGATCGATACCAACTCGCTGACGGTTCTGCGCAAAGTGAAAGCGAGCGAGAAGAGTGCGCGTACCATTGCGGTGAATGAAACAACGGGTGAGATAGCTGTTGGATTCAGTGATAATTTTATTCGCGTTTTTGACGAAAGGCTGGTCGTGAAACGCGAGTGGCGGGCTCATGGGAATTCGGTGTTCACCCTGCGGTTCTCCCCGGATGGCCGGCTTCTGTTCAGCGGCTCGCGCGACGCAAGGCTAAAAGCATGGGCGGCAGACGGAGGTTATGCGCAGGCCGGAGAAGTGGTAGCCCACATGTATGCAATTAATCATATTGAGTTTAGCCCGGATGGCAAACATTTTG
>CBFGXV010000560.1:0-2896 GCA_965652755.1 uncultured Chryseosolibacter sp.
ATATTGCATTCCCCCATACTGCCCTTCCTGCAACAGCATCTGTCCGAGTTTCGAAAGATCATTGGCGGTGCCGAAGAGGCCCGCGTGACCACTCACGCCCCCCAGCATGGCGGCCCGCTCATCGTGGACAGTTCCTATCAGCAGTCCTCCGCGAAAAAGG
This sequence comes from uncultured Chryseosolibacter sp., assembly GCA_965652755.1. Taxonomy (GTDB): domain Bacteria; phylum Bacteroidota; class Bacteroidia; order Cytophagales; family Cyclobacteriaceae; genus Chryseosolibacter. The sequence continues at coordinate 161 of CBFGXV010000560.1, forward strand.
GTATCAAGTTCGGTGGGCGCTATTACATCGGAGGGGAAGCGGTCGAGCGGCGTGTAACCCAGTGTATAAGGGCCGAGCGGTTCGTAGAAATTCTGCTGCAGGAAATCCTCCATGGGCTGGTTGAGCGACCTCTCGGCGAGTTGCTTGAACATCATGAATCCAAGGTCGCTGTAACGGTAGGGGTATGGGGTGCGTGGAGGTTTCTTCAACATGTCTGAAAAGGTGATCCAGGACCAGACACTGTCTTTTAAAATAGTCGACCCGAACAAGGTCGGGGCGATCTGCAACGGATAGCTGACATTCTGTTGCGAGTTGTAGTATATCGGCTTCAGCGCAGGTCCTTCAAGGGTCAGAGGCCAGAGCGGTACGAAGGGAGTCAAACCCGATTGATGTGTTAATACATCAATTATGGTGATATCCTTTTTGTTCGTGCCGCGCAGCTCCGGCAGGTATACAGAAAGTTTTTTGTAAATGTCGATCAGGCCGCGCTCCTGCATGAACATCACGGCCTGCAGGGTGGCGGAAACCTTGGTAAGAGAGGCGAGGTCATAGATGGTCTCATCTGTCACTGGATTCTTTTGCTCATAAGTGAGATGGCCGAAGGCGTTGTCGTAAATTACTTTGCCGTTTCTTGCTACAAGCACATAACATCCAGGCGTTGAACCGGACGAGATCGCTTCATTTGCAATCTTGTCTATGCGGCGCAGCGTTTCTCCGTCAACACCCGCATCTTCCGGGAAGGAGTACGCGAGCCTGTTCAGATCTTCCGTTGTAATTTCAGAACCGGATAAAATCCCCGCGTAGGTGGCTGGCAGTTTGCCCGTGGCCGGAATACCGCCAAAGATCACCTGCGGCATAATACCGACAATATCCTGGTCATCAGTATAGCCTGTTATGACAGTCGCGAATCCGCTTGCATACGGGCTGAAAACCTTGCAACCAAAATCTGCGATGATCACCTGCTGATGGGGGGCTAACTCCTGAAGCACACCCATTACATTCTGCAACGCCTTTTTTGTTGTTTTTGGAAAAAGTGCCACGAGGATCACATCGCTGCGCGAGAGGTCGGCATTAGTAATTCCTTCGCCAATGATGACCCGGTTGGCGGGAACATATTTCTTTACGTTGCGGTAATATATGTCTGCGCGCTGACTGGAATCACCGGCGATCACGCAGGTGAAGATCTTCCCTTCGAGCACCGTGACCGGAAGCGCTCCAGGCTGGTCGCGGATAATAGTGACAGATTCGTTGAAAGCTTTTCTTCTGAGAATGCGGCTTTGCGGAGTGTTCAATCCGGCATGCAAGCCTGCGACATTGATAATTGTTTTTCTGAAAAGTCCTGCATCATATTTCAATCCGAGGATCTTTTTTACCCGTTCATCCAGATGGCCCGCGTATTGTTTTTCCGCATGCAGCAGTTTTTTGATCTTCCGTACAGCGGCGTCGGGATCGTCGTCCAGGATGATTATATCCGCGCCAGCCTGGAAAGCAAAAAGGCCTGCATCTCCCGGTCCGAATTTTTCAGAAGTATGTGCAAGGCTTCGAAGATCAATCATGACGATACCTTGATACCCCAGGGGTTGGTGAATGAGGTCTCCGGAGTCAAAGTGGCGGAAACTTGCATCAGACAATTTCTTTTTCAGATCAGATTTTTTTTGCTCGAAAAACAAATGCAGGTCCGTTGCATCCGGAATCACTGCATCCAATCCGTTTCTGAAGAGAACCTGATATGGCTGGGACACAATGGTGTCGTGGAAGAGCTTGATGTGCGTTTTACCTTTGGGGTCGATAACCTCAATACTCTTTAAGGGGAAATATTTTGCACAGCTTAATATACCAGCGTCGTGCAGGCCTTGCATGTGCAACAGTGATCTGCGTGTGACCGATGCCGGATTTTCTCCAAAGAAATTGTCCAGATCGGAAGTAGCGGAATGAACGGGAGTCGCATTCGGACTAAGGCTCATGTGAATTCCCAGTGACTTCATCTGCTTACCAATATCGCGGGCGATCCGGTAGACCATGCTGTCGTCGGCAATCGCACCCTGTGCAATCGGGAGTGGATAAGTCAGCGCGCTGTCCACCATGAGTCCAAGACCTGATGACCCATCCTGACTTACGAGAAGGGGAATTGGCGCTTCTGCTTGTAGTCTGTTCGTGATCCTGGCTTGCTTCAGCGCGGTGCCTGTGGTGAAGACCACGCCGCCCATCTCGCCTGATTCTGCTTTTTTCGCGAGGTCACGGATCAAATCTTCGTCTGAATGCGAGGAGAAGCGCGCGAAAAAAAGTTGCCCGATCTTTTCATTCTCATTCATCGTCTGAAATACACTGTCGACCCATTTGTGCTTGCCGGGCTGGGCCGTGGCGGCAAGGGATGTCAACAGTATCAGCAACCCGCAGCAGAAAATCTTTTCCCGTCCGTTCATATCAATTCATCAACTTAACGCATTTCGAGCGTGCTAAAGTGCCGACAAGTTATAAAAATCAACACTATGCCCGGTTAAATAGTATCTTAATGTTACTCCCTTGCGACAATTAATTTAATTTGCGGGCTGAACTGCTGTTTTTCATGTCGGATATAATACAACTATTGCCTGATTCCATAGCAAACCAGATCGCAGCTGGAGAAGTTGTACAAAGACCCGCATCCGCCGTGAAGGAGTTGATTGAAAACTCCATCGACGCGAAAGCAACCGCTATTCAGGTGATTGTGAAAGAGTCGGGCAAAACGTTGATACA
>CBFGXV010000561.1:0-2896 GCA_965652755.1 uncultured Chryseosolibacter sp.
CAATCTCAAGTCCTGGTTGAAGGATACGGGGGATGACTATAAATTGGACTAAACTCAACAGCTATTCCGCCGTAAACATAGCCACATGTTTCGCGCTCAATTCCGGCTGAAAAAACTCCAGTATCACGCGCGATACACCGTTTGGCCAGTATTCCTTTAGCTTCGCATCGGTTACTTCGATGAATTCGATCCGTGGTTTAACAACCTTTGGGTTATACTGCATATGCAGCGCAAATCCGTCACCCTCAAACTTTAGGAGGCCTGGTTTAACCTCTGTGACTTTGCAATATGTCATGAAGTTTGAACTGGTGATGCCCGCTTTCTTTTCGGAGAGCGTGTACTCGTCGGCGATAGAAAAACTCTTTCCCCGCCGTAGCGTGTAGGTGCGCTGCCACTTACTCACGCCGGCGTCTTCTGGATACGCTTTGGCGATATCGGTTGAAAACACAACGGACTGCCTGTTTGCTTTAAAGTTTGTGGCTTCGGCGTGATATTTCCTCCCCTGCATCTGCGCGATGCCATTGACCACGGGCACATTGTGATAAAGAGACTGCATCGTCCAGATGTCGTAGCGGTCTTTGCTGAAGGTCTTCGCCGTGTACTCTTCGCGTCCGAGATCGATGAGGCATGGCTTGCCGTCGTAATACATGATCGCCGACCCCACATCGTTGTGGTTGTGCGCTTCGCTGTTGTGCCCTCCCTTGGCGCCAAAGAAAAAACCCTGATAGCTTCCTTCCTCGTCGCGCGCACCGCCAATCTGAGTATCAGGTAACCAGAAGTGATCCGGCAACGCTTCCTTTGCTTCAGCACTGAGGATCTCATCAAGATGTCCGAGCTGTTGGATCTGGTCATTGATCCTTCCCGATAAACTCTTCTCACCCCAATCATTGACTTTGGCGAGGTAAGCGCCAAACTGCTGCATCACCGGATCGTGGATGGCTTTCCCATACGCATACACAGTATATGGGTGTCCGCCCGTCGTGGGATCCGCGTCAGCGAAATTGATGAAGTAGGGCGCGTGGATGTTCACCTTGTAAAAATATTTTCCGATGTTTTGGATGAGGGGATTGTCAAAGACATCAAACCTTCCTCCTGTCACCTGCTTCAGGGTTGAAAGACTCTGGAATAAAACTGATCCTGCGACTCCCCAGTATGAAGGACCTTCATCGCAGCCGCCGTCATCCGGATAGCTGTTGGGAAACTGATCCAATGAACGGATCAGTTTTTCGATCGCGGTTCTTTTCCGCGCGGCATCATCCTCCAAAAGTAAAATGCAGTTCAGCATATTGTAGTTGACCCACGGATTCCAGTTGTTCACTCCCGACCCGGTAATCTTGGCGGAAATGAGGAGGTTAGAATTACTTTCATTTCGATAATCCCGCCACGGATTATCCGGTGTGTTTACGCTGTATCCCTCTTCTGGGCGCAGACTCATCCACCAGAAGTCATCGCGTTTATAGTAGGGTACCAGGACCTTGCGGTTGATTTCGTCTTTCAGGCGAATGGAGATAAGCGGATGGACCTTGTCGAACTCCTCTTTGAAAAAGTACCACGTCCATGCAAGACTGTTCGCGATCTCGCCCACGCCAAGATCGATGGTGGGTTCGTTTACATCAGGCAGGCCGTTGGGAGCTTGCTGCAGGTAAAAGTGTGCCGACCATCCCCACCACGTTTGCTCGCTGTAGTACCAGACGCCGTTGATGATCTGGTCGATGAAACGTCCGTTACCTTCTATCAGTTCACCCATCACCAGCGCGGCGAGGGCGGCTCTGGGTCCGGCGTAAACTTCCTGTAACCGGTTTCCGGAACGGATGATCTCGAGATAGTCCGTAGCTTTTACAACAGGCCATCCGTAATCTAGGTAAGCCTCGGCCTTCGAGATGTATTCTTTACGGATGTTTACGGGAAGACCAGTCCAGAATTCGCGGTCGCGGTAATGGGGAATCGAGATCCACGAACGATCCTGGATGAGATCCTTCCCGAGATCGATTTGCTTTAATTCGGTTAACAGGATGTTTCGGGCTTTCCCGTGTTCCTGTGCTTCCGCAGGTATCACATTGATCGCCAATGAAAGGCAGGAAAAAACAAGCGACTTCAAAATACCCTTATGCAAGGTTTGAGAAAATCCAGATAGGAGTGGGGTCATAATTTTTAGAATGGAGGTATCGTATTACCTGATAAATGAAAAGTCCTTTTTCCATATTCACAAATGGATTTGTTTAGACGATCCGGCCGCAGGCCGGGCGGCAAAATCGCTGCGCTCATTTTGTATTATGAGGATAATCACTACCTTTCGGGTACGTACCCGTAATATATCTGAAAGGAACCGCAGTATGATCATTCTCCGTCGTCAGATCACGAATCAATTTTCACTGACCCCTCAAAAAGGTGGGTTTAAACACGGCATCATGCTCGTCTTTTGCATGGTTTTAACCTTTTTGGCCGTTTCTGGTGCTGTTGGCCAGGGGCGTTTGCAGCCAATTACCGATGTAAAGGTTGGCAAAAATCATGAGCTTCTCGTGAACGGTAAAGCGTTTTTGCCGATCATGTCCTGGGCGCAGCCACACCGGAATTATACCCTGTTGCAGGAACTCGGCTTCAACGCGCATGCCGGCAATGCCGATCCGGTCGAAGCCTCCAAAAATGACGCGTACGCCGTTCCGGGATTCCGAAAAGATAAAATGGAACATCAAAATATTCTCGGATGGATTTTCGACGATGAACCCGATATGCCGCGTGGCAAAGGCGCGGAAGCCCAGCCGCGACAACAGCCTGACCAGGTCATCGAAAAAGCGCGAAGTATCAAAACGCAGGATCCACGCCGTTTACTGTTCATGACGTTAACCGGTCACTTCAGTCGCGAGCAAAGCACTTACCCCGAGGCGTTCCGAAAGAA
>CBFGXV010000562.1:0-2891 GCA_965652755.1 uncultured Chryseosolibacter sp.
AACTCGTTATCCATGTTGCACCTCCTTCAGCTTCCGGTGAAATTGCTGGTCAGCAAATTGCTTCAGATTCTCCAGTGACTCGACCACGGTAGTATCGTGTCCGTAAATCGCTTTGTCGATGCGCCTGAGGTGTTCGGCCAGCGCCGGTTCCGTTACGAGGCGTTGTGTCTCCCGTGTTGTGAGTTTGGTATACGGCCGTGCCTCCAGTTGTTCCATGTATCTTTTCCATGTGACCAGCGCCGACTCCGTAGTCGGAGGCGAGAATGTTGTTCTCAGCTGGGCCACGAAATTGTTGTAGGTGTTTAAAAAATATGCGTGGTTTTTCTGCATGCGCTTCAACAGGAAATGCTTTTGGATCTTTTTTCCGAAGAGAACCCAGACCAGAATGGCCAGGGCGAGCAGTATCGTCAGGATGATGATGACAAGCCAGATATTGAAGTCGTAGAATACTTTCTGGTAAGCCGTATTCATTTTGAGGGGTAGTTGTTCCGTTGCCACCGTGTCGGGCACCTGGGCGACAAATTGGGTGATGAGCACGCTGTCTGCATTCGACGTTACCTGCGTCGAATCATTGTCTATCACCACGTAAACGGGAAGATCGAGATACTGCACGCGATCCACCTCGAAGGTGGTCAGAAAATATACCGCGCTGTCAGCGCTTATCCCGTTCGTCGTGCGTGTAAGAAAATATTCCTTGCTCTGGTATTCGAAGGGAGTGAATGCATGCGTGGAATCAGGGAACAGTACCGTCAGATCGCTCGGATACCGCGCAGTCAGATAAAAGGCAGTCTGTTCGCCGATCTTCAGGCTGTCGGACAGAAAACCGCCTTTTACTTCGACATCCTGGGAGAATGCAAGTGCAGGCAGCAGGCAGAGTAGCGCGAGCGTTATCCGAAATCTGTTCAATGATCCCAAACCGTTAAGACCTGTTAACCTCATGTTGTTTTTAAGGATTTGTTTCTCACTTTAAACAATTTGAGCAGTTTGGGTACATAATCCTCATCTGTGTCAATGGCGATAAAATTCACCTGATGTTTGCGGCTGAAGTTTTCCAGTTCCGTTTTTCGCGCCTCATAGCGCTTGACGACCTTCTCCCTGAAATCCCCGAACGAAGTATTGATCCAAAGCGTACGCCGTGACTCCTTGTCGATGATGGGGATGATGCCCAGCTTCGGCAGACGCGTTTCGCGTTTATCGCTGATCTGTATTACAACCAGATCGTGCCGGCGCGCGAGCGACTTGAGATTGTGAAAATACCCTTCGTCGATGAAATCCGAGATAAGGATCACCACGCTTCTCCGTTTGATGATGTTGAGGGAAAAGGAAATGGCCTTGCTGAGATTTGTTTTTAATGAAGCAGGCTTAAGCGATGAGAGCGCCGATATGATCTCGTATGCCTGCGAGTGTCCTTTTGTTGGTTTGACGTATTTTTCCTTGATGTCGGAAAAACATATCAATCCCACGTGACTGGATTCTTTTACGGATGAGAGCGAAAGTACGCCGCAGATCTCTTTTGCCACGTCTGCCTTCGTCCTTCCCGGGTTGCCGATCTCTTCTGAAGCGCTGACGTCGAGTATAAAGAAGACGGTTTGTTCCTTTTCTTCCCGGAATGTCTTGACGAAAGTGCCGTGACCCTTTGCGGAAACATTCCAGTCGATCGTGCGGATATCGTCACCATACTGATACGGCCTTACATCATCGAATTCCAGTCCTGATCCTTTAAAGACCGAACGGAAGTCGCCCTGCATGTGGCTGTTGATTGCCTTGCGGATCTGGATCTCATACCGTCGCAATTTTTTAAGTATGTCTCTCAAGCCGATGCTGGATTATAGTTTCAAATTGTGTCCAAAAAACGAATTAACAAACGCTTATCCACCCCCCCCTGTACCGACCAGACGATCCCCGGTTTAAACCGGCTTTTAAGTCAGGAAATTTTTTGTTTGCCGATATGCTCTAAAAAAATCAAACACCAAAGCGCGATGTAAAGATCGCAGCGTCCTTTTTACATCGGTTCGAAGCAGAACACAATCTTTCAAGGGCCGAAAATAGGATAAATATGAGTATTTTTGGCACCCTAATTGAACAATAGGGCCATAAAACTTTGAAAGGTCTGAACCATATTTTGCGAACATTTTTCCTTCTGGTCATTGTATCATGGATGGTTTCCTGCGGGGAAAGGAGGCCTGAGGGAGTTCTGTCGAAGGAAGAAATGGTACAGGTCATGGAGGAGCTCTACATCGCCGAAGAGAAAGTAAACTACCTGGCCCTTTCGCGGGATTCTGCAAAAAAAGTCTTCGAGGTAATGGGTGCAAAAGTTTTCGAGAACGCCGCTACCAGCGATTCAGCCTTTAAGAGATCATTTGATTATTATATGGAACGGCCCAGGCAAATGGAAGTGATCTATTCGGCCCTGGTTGATACCCTGCAATTGAGAGAACAGCGCGCCCCAGTCAATACCGAACAACATCAATGATCTATCCGGATACCTTGGAGCTAAAGCTCGGCTTTGATCTGATCCGTCAGCGCCTGCGATCGTATTGTCTTTCAGCATCCGGGGCTCTGAACGTCGATGATATGTCGTTTCTGACAGATGCCGATCCGATCCGGATACTTTTGCGACAGACACTTGAATTCCGGTCCATACTCGAGAAAAATGAAAATTTCCCGTCCCGCCACTACTACGATGCCGATGAATGGTTAAAGAAGATCGGTCTCGAGGGAAACTACATCGATGCCGAAGATTTTCTCCGGCTCGCGCAGGCTCTTGAGACAATTATTGCCATGAAGAGCTTCCTGGCGCGCGGGCGGGAAATCTATCCCGAGCTGAACAAGCTGGCGGAACCGCTTACCATCAGCTCGCGGCTTACGGAAATGATCTACCAGAAGGTGGA
>CBFGXV010000563.1:0-2882 GCA_965652755.1 uncultured Chryseosolibacter sp.
CCCTCGGTCTTACCAGCAGGTCATCGCAGCAACAGCTCAATACCGAATACCTGAACAAGTCGCGGATATTCGGCCAGCAGATCACCGGGTACCTCAATGAATATGTCAGTGATGTTGATGAAAGCCGTACGACGCTGTCAAACCAGCTGGCCGACCTGGCGAAGCTTTCCAACATGGACGCGAACGTCTACAACACGCAGGGCCAGTTGCTGGCGACAAGTCAATCGCTGATCTTTGAAAGCAACCTGATCTCGCGGTACATCAACTCTGATGCGTTCTTCCGCATACTTGGTGGCGAGAACCTGATCATAGAAGCCGAGCAGGTTGGTAAGCTCCGGTATTTTGTCGCCTACTCTGCGATCAAATCTCCCCAGACAGGAGACCTCATCGGCATCCTCGGTGTTCCATTCTTCCAATCGGTATACCTGCTCGAGAGGGTGCAAACGGTGATCCTTTCCAACATCCTCAATATTTTTGCCGTGATTTTCATCGTCTTGCTGGTGCTGTCATACTTCGTGTCGGAGTGGCTGACGTTTCCGCTGCGGTTCATAACGCAATCTTTGCGCAAAACCTCGCTTACGCGGATGAATAAACCGCTGACATGGACGGCCACAGATGAGATCGGCCTCATGGTGAAGGAATACAACAGCATGTTATTCAAGCTCAGCGAAAGCAAGATCGAGCTCGAGCAGACGCAACGGGAGAAAGCCTGGCGCGAGATCGCCCAGCAAGTAGCTCATGAAATCAAGAACCCGTTGACGCCGATGAAGCTGACGCTTCAGCAGCTCGAGCGGGCTATTCGCGAAGGCAATGGATCTCCCGAGAAGACGCAAAAGGCAATTGCTACGTTGCTGAGCCAGGTGGACACATTAAATGATATAGCATCCTCTTTCAGCGGATTTGCACGGATGCCCGAGCCGGTGATCGTAAAACTCGACGTGGTTTCACTGCTGAAACGCGTCATCGACCTGCACAGTCCGACGGGAGATATTGCATTCCGCAGCAGTGTCAGGGATATCTTTGTCCTGGGCGACGAACAATTACTGAGCCGCACGTTTTCAAATCTGATCTTGAATGGCTTGCAGTCGGGTAAGCCTGGGCAGCAAACGCGTGTCGCCGTGAATGTGCTGCTCTACAAGGACCTTGTGCGCATACAGTTCCAGGACAACGGTAAGGGTATCGATCCGGACATTGCCGACCGGATCTTCCTGCCACACTTCAGTACAAAAAAATCCGGATCAGGTCTCGGCCTGGCCATCTCGCGCCAGGCGATCCATCAGATGAATGGAAATATTTATTTCGAAACGAAATTGAACAAAGGCACAACGTTTACGATCGAGCTGCCAGTAGCGGAGTAGTTACTGGCGAGCTGCATACAATGCCGTGGCAGTTACGAACGGAAGCCGGGATCCTATTTTCCCCTGAGTGCGCCCATGACCTTGTTAGCAAAAACAAAATCATCCAGTTCCTGTACTCCCGAGTGGGTGATCTCATCCTTGTTTCCTTCCCATAGCTTCATGCCCTTGTAAATGAACAGGATCTTTTCGCCAATGCCCATTACCGAGTTCATGTCATGGGTCACTACAATGGTGGTGATGTTGTAATCTTCCGAAATATCCTGGATCAGTTCATCGATGACTATAGAGGTCTGCGGGTCGAGGCCCGAGTTCGGCTCGTCACAAAAGAGGTAGTTGGGATTGTTCACGATCGCGCGCGCAATGCCGACACGTTTTTTCATCCCGCCGCTGAGCTCGGACGGCATTTTCTTGTTTGCGTTTTCCAGGCCCACGCGCTTCAGACAAAAGTTTACGCGGTCGATCCGTTCCTCTCGTGGCATCGTCGTAAGGATGTCAAGCGGAAACCTGACGTTCTCTTCAACATTCTTGGAGTCGAAGAGCGCGCCGCCCTGAAAAAGCATGCCGATCTCACGACGGATCTCTGTTTTTGTATTGCGGTCGCCGTCGAAGAAACTCCGCCCGTCGTAGATGACAGTGCCTTCATCCGGCCGGACGAGTCCGACAATACACTTCAACAACACACTCTTTCCCGTGCCGCTGGCGCCAATGATGAGATTGGGCTTGCCCTTCTCAAAGACACCACTGACGTCTTTCAGAATAACCTTATCACCAAAGGATTTTGATATGTTTCTTACCTCGATCATTTTGAAAGCAGTAACTGAGCCAATAAATAGTCCGCGAGCAGAACCGCGATCACACTGTTTGTAACGGCCTGGGTACTGGAGATACCTACTTCAAGCGCCCCTCCTTGCGTGTAATATCCTTTGTAGGAGGAAATCGAAGCAACGAGAAATGCAAACACAATCGACTTGATCAGCGCGAACGTGATTGTAAACTCATTGAACGTATATCGTATTCCGTAAACATAATCGTTGGGTGAAATAATACCTGTGATCGTTCCTACCAGGTAACCGCCGAGTAACGCGCATACGCCAGCGACGATCACAAGCAGGGGATACATCAGCATGGATGCGACGATCTTGGGTAATACCAGATAGGAAATTGAATTGATGCCCATTACCTCGAGCGCGTCAATCTGTTCGGTGATGCGCATGGTGCCCAACCCTCCGGCCATGCCCGTTCCGACCTTGCCAGCGTAAATGATCGCAATGATCGTAGGGGCAAGCTCGAGCACGGTCATCTCGCGCACGACCTGCGAGATCACATAATTCGGGATCAGGGGACTCACCATATTGAAAGCTGTCTGCACCGTGGTTACCGCCCCCATGAAGGTTGACACCAGCGCGACCAGCAGAATGGATCCTATGCCGATACTGACGCATTCATCCAGCGTTAGCTTGTAATAGGTTTTGAATGTCTCGCGATTTGTAAACAGGTGTCCTAAAAAAATAAAGTATTTGCCGA
>CBFGXV010000564.1:0-2873 GCA_965652755.1 uncultured Chryseosolibacter sp.
AAAGTCGAGCACGATCTCAGTCTCATCTCCACTCTGGTCGTACTCCATCCAGGTGTCGTAGTTGGGTATTTTCCGGATATCAAGTTTAACGAAGCCATCCAGTTCCAGCGCCGGACGTGTTGCGTACATGGTAAGATCGCCTTTGTAGAACATCCCCGCACCGAGTACGAGACTTTCCTTATCCGAGACCGAGCCTTTTGCAACGGTCTGCATAGACGCATTTGAATGACGTCTGCTCGACTTCCGCTCTGACGCGTTTCCGGCTACCGGTTCGAGCCGGAAGTCCGTCATTTTGATCGCAAATGTGTCGTTGAGCAGATTGACGTACTGGTACGTGGCAAACCCTGTGAACTCTTTCCGCGAGACGATGTCCACAACGCCATCAGTCAGCCTGTGGTAACCGTTCAGCGTATCGAGCACCAGCGTGGTATTCTTCAGGGTTCCGATGCGCGCGTTCTCGTGGATGAGCACTTCATTGTTCTCCGGTGTGATCATTGCATCGGCAACAACAATATAAGGGATACCACTAACCTTGAGCTCCTGCGTCTTCAGGTCGTATTCCGCTCTCTCGGCGTTGAAATGAAGTGAATCCAGGTCCTTTCGGGTGGTGTAAAAATACGAGTTCTCGATTGGCACACCTGCTGCCTTGGTCATGGTAATTTTTTGCGCTGCAAGATCCCATCGCGCATTTGGAATGGAGGTCTTGAATTGAGCGTATGGAAATTCAATGGCTGCCGTGCCTTCGATCTCCGGACTGATGTCGGCGTAATTTTCATCCAGGTCAAATTTGAGGCGGATGTCATTACCAGCCAACAGATTTTTGTTTGGATCATCCGACTTAACCTTAAAGCGAGCATGACGGGCGCCAAAGTCTTTTCCTGCGAAATTCATCTCCCGCGAGATCAATTCTGTTCCGCGCGTTTCGAGTTTCCCCGCGCCGGCTACCCCGTTTTTAGAAATCGTAAGGGTTCCCTGCATCTGCGCGGTGGAGTCGTAGAAATTGAAAGGCGCCTTCAGATTTTTCAGAATCATCCGGTCTTCCTTGGGCAACCATTTCATCTGGAAATCAGGAAGCGAAGCCTGCGGAAAAAGTACCGATCCAAATTGTTCTTCACGGATCCTGGCACGGTTTCCCCGTGCGATAACCGAGTCGGGATAAAACACGAAATCTTTCGAAGACAATTGCGCGGCGAGAAAATCTATTTCACCGACGCCGCGCAAACCGCGGTTGTTCATCGTAAGAATCCCATTTAGTTTTCCATCGCCGCGGTACAACTGGTATCCAGGCGGTGGCACGGCATGTTCAAAGCCGAGGGATTTATCCGCCATGGTGTGAAGTGTTTCCTTGATGCTCGGAAGCATGCCACTGGAAACGAACGTGCCTTCAAAGTTGATTGAAACAGGGTCCGCGTTGTTCAAACTATCGAGCTTGAAGGGTGGAACGACAAAGAACATCGAGCGATCATACACACCGCCAAGAACTTCTTCCCTGTCGAAGTAAATCACGCCTCCTGTTGTTGCGTCAAGACGAGGATATCCGGGAATTTCCAGCTTGCCTGACTTGTTATTTGCGCGGCTGATAAACAACGTGCCAGATGAGCTGGCCACATTCCCCAGTCCCCCGGCGACGGCGGCGGCAGAGTCAGCGCCTACCATGGAGTTGTTGACCTTCCTTCTAACCTCCTGTCCCCGCGCATTTTTTTCGGTTACAAAAAAGTTGATGGAGTCGATATGACTGAGGCTGATAAAGAAACTGTCGTATTTGAGTGTAAAGCCCTTGCCGGTGATTTCGAAATTTCCCGCGGCAACCGTTCCATCGAATTGGATGTCGCGGTTTTGCAACAGGGTTATCACACTGCTGTCGGGTATGATGTGCACATTCAGTGAGTCGCTGATGTCAAATTCCTCTACGCCGCGAACGGTCATGTTGCGTTTGTCGAAATTGATAGTGGCGTTTGGATGATGCGCAATAACACTGTGGATCTTGAGGTTGTCATAATCTTCCTCACCTTTCTGGGCCAGGTAGATGTCGATAGCTTTTTGTTTGACCTGCACCTGATCTGTGCGGCCATTGTAGTTTACGAGCCCTTTCTGTTTCAGAAATTCAATGCCTTGTTTGATCTCAAGCGGATCTCTCCTCGAATATTGGGCAAGATCGCCGGAGTAAAATTCACGCACATTGTTTTTGAGGGCGTAGTTAGCTGTCAGGGCCAGAGCGTGAAAACTGAATCCGACACCTTTGAGCAGTCTGTAATCTTCAGGATCGTAAAAATCTACTGATTCAATAATGAGAGGAACGGTGTTTCTGGCTCCTTCGATCTGTATGTTCAGGCTGTCGGAATACAAATCCCAACGGATGAGGTCAGCTGAAAAATCGATGTTAAAGAATGTCGAGGTGTATGGCGCATTTCGCATGTCACCCTTGTCTTTCTGTAAAAGTAATTGCTGCACGCTGTCGGGCCCGTAGGTATATTTCATCCTCACCGACTGGTGAACAATTGAATCATTCCCCTGATGGATGTTTATTTTGCTTTTGTTCGATGTGATGTTGCCTGCTTCAAAACTAAACTCGGATGACAGCGCTGTGAATTTTTTCTGACCTTCCTTGAAGACCTCAACAACAGCCGGTTCACCTGTGACAGATGCACTGGTGATCTTGTTTCCGATGAGGGCGAATCCTCCTTTATATCGCACATTCTCATCAGCCAGGCCGGTGATAATCAGATCACTCTGATACGATTTGAAGCGCGGATAAGTCGACAGCGTTGAGTCTTTCCTGGGCTGCGACTTGTATTCAAAAGAACCGGGAATGAAGCCCGGAGTCTTGCCATTGTAATTCAGTTTTACGAGTTCAGCTTTTATTTCAGGTTTTC